>JANMAW010000542.1:0-10115 GCA_031360005.1 Rhizobacter sp. | reverse complement strand
CTCACGCTGGCCGATTCGCTGATCCGCACCGGCGCTGCCCGCAAGGCGCTGGTGATCGGCGCCGAGGTGTTCTCACGCATTCTCGATTTCAAGGACCGCGGCACCTGCGTGCTGTTCGGTGACGGCGCCGGCGCGGTCGTGCTCGAAGCCAGCGACACGCCCGGCATCCTCGCGAGCGAGCTACACGCCGACGGCCGCCACGTGGGGATTCTGTGCGTGCCGGGTCATGTCTCGGGCGGCCAGGTGCTCGGCGACCCGGTGCTGAAGATGGACGGCCCGGCGGTGTTCAAGCTCGCCGTCAACGTGCTCTACGATGTCGCGCTCTCGGTGCTCGACAAGGCCGGCCGCAGCGAGGCGCAGGTCGACTGGCTGATCCCGCACCAGGCCAACATCCGCATCCTTCAGAGCACCGCGAAGCGGCTGAAGCTGCCGCTCGAAAAGCTCATCGTCACCGTCGATCAGCACGGCAACACCTCGGCGGCGTCGATCCCTCTCGCGCTCGACGTCTCGGTGCGCTCGGGCAAGATTGCGCGCGGCGACACGGTGCTGCTCGAAGGCGTGGGTGGCGGCTTCACCTGGGGTGCGGTGCTGCTCGACCTGTGAGCGCAGCGCCGGCCAGTCCATTCGATATCAAGCAACCGCGCCGTAGAGCGCAACAGCAGAGCGCCACCCAACGATGACAACGTTTGCATTCGTTTTCCCCGGCCAGGGTTCGCAGGCGGTCGGCATGCTCGACGCCTGGGACGATCACCCGGCGGTGCGCCAGACGCTGCAGGAAGCGTCGCAGGCCCTCGACGAAGACGTCGCGCGCCTGATCCACGAGGGACCGAAGGAACAACTCGACCTGACGACAAACACCCAGCCGGTGATGCTGTCGGCGAGCATCGCCTGCTACCGCGCGTGGCTGGCCGAGACGGGGCTCGAGCCGAGTGTCGTCGCCGGGCACTCGCTGGGCGAGTACTCGGCGTTGGTCGCGGCCGGTGTGCTGACGCTCGCCGATGCGTTGCCGCTGGTGCGCTTTCGGGCGCAGGCGATGCAGGACGCGGTGCCGGTCGGCACGGGTGCGATGGCCGCGATCCTCGGCCTCGACGCGCAGGCCGTGCGCGACGGCTGCGCCGAGGTCGCTTCGGCCACCGGCGATGCGGTGGAAGCCGTCAACTTCAACGACCCGAAGCAGATCGTGATCGCGGGCAGCAAGGCCGGCGTCGAGCGCGCCTGCGACGTGTTGAAAACCAAGGGTGCGAAACGGGCGCTGTTGCTGCAGGTGTCCGCGCCGTTCCATTCGAGCCTGATGAAGCCGGCGGCCGATCGCCTCAAGCTCAGGCTCGCAGACACCCACTTCGCCACGCCGAAGATTCCGGTCATCACCCACATCGACGTCAAGATCGAATCCGACATCGCCGCGATCCGCGATGCGCTGTATCGCCAGGCGTTCGGCCCGGTGCGCTGGGTCGAGCTCGTGCAGGCGATCCGCGCGCGCGGCGTGACCCACATCATCGAATGCGGCCCGGGCAAGGTGCTCGCCGGCCTGGTCAAGCGCATCGATGGCGAGGCCGTGGTCGCGACCGTGCTCGACCCGGCGTCGCTCGCGGAAGTGAAGGGGCTGCTGGCATGACGACCGACATCCAGATGGCGGGCCAGGTGGCGCTCGTCACCGGTGCCTCTCGCGGCATCGGCCGGGCGATCGCGCTGGCGCTCGCCGAGCGCGGCTTCAAGGTCGTCGGCACGGCAACCACCGATGCCGGTGCGGCGGCGATCGGCGAAGCGCTGGCCGCGTTTCCCGGCAGCTCGGGCCTGTGCCTGAACGTCAACGACGGCGCCGGTGTCGACGCTGCGATCGATTCGATCGTCAAGGCACACGGCGCGCTGCATGTGGTCGTCAACAACGCCGGCATCACGCGCGACACGCTGTCGATGCGGATGAAAGACGACGACTGGGGTGCGGTGCTCGACACCAACCTGACGGCGGTGTTCCGCGTCAGCCGCGCAGCGATCCGGCCGATGATGAAGCAGCGCTACGGGCGCATCGTCAACATCACTTCGGTGGTGGGCGCGAGCGGCAATGCGGGCCAGGCCAACTACGCCGCCGCGAAAGCGGGCGTGGCTGGCATGACGCGCTCGCTGGCGCGCGAACTCGGCAGCCGAGGCGTCACGGTCAACTGTGTCGCGCCGGGTTTCATCGCGACCGACATGACCAAGGCGCTGTCCGAAGCGCAGACCACCGCGCTGATGGCGCAGATTCCGCTCGGCCGCCTCGGCCACCCGAGCGACATCGCGCACGCGGTGGCGTTTCTCGCGTCACCGCAGGCCGGCTACATCACCGGCACCGAACTGCATGTCAACGGGGGCATGTTCATGAATTGAACCGGCGCGAAAGTCGCCGCACCGAGGCCTTCGGCGGGTGAAGACTCGGCGCGATACAGGCGGCCAGACCGAGAACGGCGACCTCGCCAAACCCTTTGCCGGACGGGACCGTCCGGCGTGCGCCCCGGTGTCTTCGAGCCCACGCCCCAGTGGCCGTAGAATGCCGGGCTATTTCAGTAAACACTCCCGGAGGAGTCATGAGCGATATCGAAGCACGTGTCAGAAAAATCATTGCCGAACAACTCGGCGTTCCCGAAGCCGATGTGGTCAATGACAAGGCATTCGTCGCCGACCTCGGCGCCGATTCACTCGACACTGTCGAACTGGTGATGGCGCTCGAAGACGAGTTCGGCATCGAGATCCCCGATGAAGAGGCCGAGAAGATCACCACAGTCCAGTTGGCGATCGACTACGCGGTGAAGCACCAGAAGGCCGCGTAGGCCCTTCTTCGTTTCCACCTGCACTTTCACCCGCGCAAAATTCCATGACCCGACGTCGTGTGGTCGTGACCGGCCTCGGCCTCATCAGCCCCGTGGGCAACACCGTCGCCGAAGGCTGGGCAAATCTGCTGGCCGGGCGCTCCGGCATCGCCAACATCACGAAGTTCGATGCGTCGAACTTCGCCTGCAAGTTTGCGGGCGAGGTGAAGGGCTTCCAGGTCGAGCAGTATTTCCCGGCCAAGGACGCGCGCCACATGGACACCTTCATCCACTATGGATTGGCGGCGTCGATTCAGGCAGTGCGTGATGCGGGCCTGGCCACCAACGACGCACTGAGCGAAGAAGAGGCCGAGCGCATCGGCGTCGTGGTCGGCTCAGGGATCGGCGGCTTGCCGCTGATCGAAGACACCCACGCCGAACTGGTCGCCCGAGGCCCGCGTCGGATCACGCCGTTTTTCGTGCCGGCCTCGATCATCAACATGATCTCGGGCCATGTGTCGATCACCTACGGCTTCAAGGGCCCGAACCTGGCGATCGTGACCGCCTGCACGACGGGGCTGCACAGCATCGGCGAAGCCGGCCGGCTGATCGAATACGGCGACGCCGACGTGATGGTCGCCGGTGGGGCCGAATCCACCGTCTCGCCGCTTGGCGTGGGCGGCTTCGCCGCGGCGCGAGCGCTGTCGACCCGCAACGACGACCCGCAGACCGCGTCGCGCCCCTGGGACAAGGATCGCGACGGCTTCGTGCTCGGCGAGGGTGCCGGCGTCGTGGTGCTCGAAGAGTACGAACACGCGAAAAAGCGCGGCGAGAAGATCTATGCCGAACTCATCGGCTTCGGCATGGGCGCCGATGCGTATCACATGACCGCACCCGACGTCGACGGACCGAAGCGGTCGATGAAGGCTGCGTTGCGCAACTCCGGCATCAACGCCGACCAGGTGCAGTACCTCAACGCGCATGGCACATCGACGCCACTGGGCGACCTCAACGAAACCAACGCAATCAAGCTCGCGTTTGGCGACCACGCGAAAAGGCTGGTCGTGAACTCGACCAAGTCGATGACCGGCCACCTGCTCGGTGGCGCGGGTGGCATCGAGTCGGTGTTCTCGGTGCTGGCGGTGCACCACCAGGTTTCGCCGCCGACGATCAACATCTTCAACCAGGATCCCGAGTGCGATCTGGACTACTGCGCCAACACCGCGCGCGAGATGAAGATCGAGCACGCCGTGAAGAACAACTTCGGCTTCGGCGGCACGAACGGCACGCTGGTCTTCAAGCGGATTTGACGCAGCACCGGCATCTTCGCGCCCATGCGCGCATCCCCGGAATTCCAGGTTTCGCTGCATCGTTTCGGTGTGTGGCGCAGCGCCGCGCTGCTGCTCGCGGTGTTCGGCGTGTCTTCCCTGTTGGCTTGGTGGCTCACCCACGAGCGACCGGTCGGCGTCGTGGCCACGACCGCGACGACCGCGGCCGGGTTGACGGTGGTGTGGCTGGCCGCGGCGTTGGCGAAAGTGCCGGCTCTGATCCTGCGTTGGGACGGGCAGTTGTGGCACATCGGCCGCGCGGGGTCGGTGCCCGACGAACCGGTGCCGGGCGATCTGGTGGTGACCGTCGATCTCGGCCAGTGGATGCTGCTGCGCTTCGAGCCGGCGGTCCCGGATCGTCGCCGGCGAGTGATCTGGCTGCCGGTACAGCGCCGCGGCATCGAGCCGCACTGGCACGCGCTGCGTTGTGCGGTCTATTCGCCGCGCCCGCCGGTGACGACCGACGCCGGCGCCGAGCCGTGACATGGCCGGCATGATCGCCCCGGATGCCGACGCCGCGCTGATCGCGCGCGTCAAGGCGGGCGACGTCAAGGCCTTCGAGATGCTGGTGGTCAAGTACCAGCGCCGCATCGAGCGCTTGATCGGTCGCATGGTGCGCGACGTCGATCTGGTGCCCGACATCGCCCAGGAAACCTTCATTCGCGCCTATCGAGCGATCCCGCAGTTCCGTGGTGACAGCGCGTTCTACACTTGGCTGTACCGGATCGATGTGAACACTGCGAAGAATGCACTGATGGAGCTCAAACGCGACCCGCTGGTCCTGGAATCGGCGCGGGGTGCGCGCGACGACGACGACGAAACTTCCCGCGTCGAGAACGAACTAAGCGACGGTGAAACGCCGGAGGCGGTGCTGGCTAGCAAGCAAATTGCGTCTGCAGTGAACTTTGCGATCGAAGCGCTGTCCGACGACCTGCGCCAGGCGATCACGCTGCGCGAGATCGAGGGCCTGAGCTACGAAGAGATCGCCGAATTGATGAACTGCCCGATCGGTACCGTGCGCTCGCGAATCTTCCGGGCGCGCGAGGCGATCGCGTTGCGCCTGCGGCCGCTGCTCGAAACGCGCGACGGAGAACGCTGGTGAGGGGTTGATGGAGAACCACATGTTGACCGATTCTGGACGGCACCCGGCAGCGCTCGAGCGCCTGTCGGCGCTGGTCGATGGCGAACTCGACGAAGGCACCGCCGGGCAGGCTTGCGCCGATTGGCGCGACGATGCGGAGTCACGGTCCGCCTGGCATGCCTACCATCTGATCGGAGACGTCCTTCGCGCCGATGACCTGGCCTGCGACCCGGTGCGCGACGCGGCCCTGGTGCACGCGCTCAGGGCCCGTCTGGCCAACGAGCCGGTCGTGCTGGCCCCGCGGCCCATCGAGTCCGCCACGCCGGGCGCGCTGCGCGCCGCGAGGCAACGGGTCGGCAGCCCGAAGGGCGCTCGATGGTCATGGAGGGTGCCTTCGGCGGTGGCCGCGGGTTTCGTTGCTGTCGCCGGGGTGCTGATGCTGACGCGGGCACCCGGCACGCTGCCCGATCGCCAGACTGGCACGACCCTCGCGCAAGTTGCGTCCGCCGCGTCGGTGACCGGCGAGGCGTCAATGCCGACCGCGTCCGCGCTGGCGAACTCGATGTCGGGTGAGCCGCAGACCTTGGTGGCCAGCGGCACGCTGATTCGCGATGCGCGGCTCGATCGCTACCTCGATGCGCACAAGCAGTTCGCCGGCAGCTCGGCCCTTGGCGTGCCATCGGTGTTCCTGCGCAGCGCGACGACGGTCAGCACTCCCGATCGCTGAACCCAACTCCCGCAACACCGCTTCCATGCTTTTCCGACCCCTCTCAGCGCTGGCCCTGGCCGGTGCCGTCTATGTGGCTGTGCCCGCCGCCTGGGCACAGTCGGGTGTTGCCGATGTGCCGGCCCAGGCGCGCGAAGTACGCGCCTGGCTGATGCGGATTCACGAAGCCGCGAGCCACCGCAACTTTCAGGGCACGTTCGTCGTCAGCGGGGGCGGAGCCGTATCGAGTGCGCGCATCGCACATTTCTGCGCGGGGCCCGACCAGTTCGAGCGAAGCGAGTCGCTCGACGGGCAGGCGCGCCATGTTTACCGGCACAACGACGTTGTGACCACACTCTGGCCTACCAAGCGCATCGCCATGGTGGAGCAGCGCACGCTGCTGGCGCAGTTTCCCGCGTTGCTTCAGGCCGGCGACGACCGCATCGCCGACTTCTACGAGGTGCGCTCGCAAGGTGCCGCGCGCGTCGCCGGTCACGAAGCGAATGTGCTGCTGGTGCAGCCGCGCGACGCCTACCGCTATGGCTATCGCCTGTGGGCGGATCGGGCCACCGGGCTGCTGTTGCGGGCCGATGTCATCGGTGCGCGCAACGAAGTTCTGGAGACCTCTGCATTTTCCGATGTCGTCATCGACGTCAAGCCGCAACCCGAGAGCGTGCTGCAGCCGATGAAGAAGCTCGACGGCTATCGCGTGCTGCGGCCGGTGCTGGTACCCACACGACTGGAGACCGAGGGCTGGTTGCTGCGCCAGCCGGCGCCCGGTTTTCGACAGGTGAGTTGCGTGAAGCGGCCATTGGAGAATACAGGCGGGGTCGGGGGCGACGCGGTCGAGCAACAGGTTTTGCAAACCATCTACTCCGATGGCTTGACCTATGTCTCGGTGTTCATCGAGCCGTTCAGTCCGCAGCGCCACACGCGCCCGTTGTTGACTTCGGTCGGCCCGACGCAAACGCTGATGATGCAGCATGGCGATTGGTGGGTGACGGTGCTGGGCGACGTCCCGCCTGCAACACTGCGCCTGTTCGCGACGACGCTTGAGCGCACCAAGAAATAGTGCGGAGCGCGCCAGTGCGAGCCGCATCGAATTTGCAAAGCCCTGGGGAAGCTATCTTGATCCAAGCACAACGAGACTCGATTCATTTGGCCATGCGCAGGCGCCTGTGGCTGGGTGCTCTGGCCCTTGGCCTGGGCATCACCGGCGCGATCGCGGCGCCGCCGGCGGGCGCTCAAGGGCTGCCCGACTTCACCGAACTGGTCGAGAGAGTCGGCCCGGCGGTGGTCGGCATCCGTACCACCGAACGCTCGCGCATGGCGCGCGCCGGCTCCGGCTCCGAGATCGACGACGACATGCTCGAGTTTTTCCGTCGCTTCGGTATCCCTGTCCCCAATCAGCCGAATCAGCCGAACCGGCCAAACCCGCGCTCACCCCAACCGGCCCCTGACGCCGAGCCGCAGACGCGTGGTGTGGGTTCGGGTTTTGTGCTGAGTGCGGATGGTTATGTGATGACCAACGCGCACGTCGTCGATGGTGCCGAAGAGGTGTTCGTCACGCTGACCGATTCGCGCGAGTTCAGGGCCAAGATCATCGGCGCCGACAAGCGATCCGACGTGGCGCTGGTCAAGATCGACGCGACCGGCCTGCCGACCGTGCGCGTCGGCGACGTGAACCGGCTGAAGGTCGGCGAGTGGGTGATCGCGATCGGTTCGCCGTTCGGTCTCGAGAGTACCGTCACCGCCGGCATCGTCAGCGCCAAGGCGCGGGACACCGGCGATCTGGTCAAGCTGATCCAGACCGACGTGGCCATCAATCCCGGCAATTCCGGCGGGCCCTTGATCAACATGCGCGGCGAAGTCGTGGGTATCAATTCGCAGATCTACAGCCGCTCGGGCGGTTACATGGGCATCTCGTTCGCGATCCCGATCGACGAAGCCACGCGGGTTTCCGACAGCCTGCGCGCCAGCGGGCGGGTCATTCGCGGTCGCATCGGCGTGGCCATCGACCAGGTCACCAAGGAAGTGGCCGATTCGATCGGCCTGGGCAAGGCGCAGGGCGCGATGGTGCGCAGCGTCGAGGCCGGTGGCCCGGCGGAGAAGGCAGGCGTCGAGCCGGGTGACATCATCACGAAGGTCGACGGCCGGTCGGTGGAAAAATTCGGTGACCTGCCGCGGATGGTTGGCAGCGCGAAGCCCGGCTCCAAAGTGATGTTGCAGGTGTTTCGGCGCGGTGCCTATCGGGATGTCAGTGTCACGGTGGTCGAGTTCGAGCCCGAGCGCGCGGTCAGCGCGGGAGGACGCGAGGCGGCCAAGCCGCAGGCCTCGCTCGGCACTCTCGGCATCGGCGTCACTGATCTCACTGAAGCTCAGCGCCGCGATCTAAAGATCAAGAGCGGAGTGAGAGTCGAGTCGGTCGATGGACCTGCCGCGAAGGCCGGCCTGCGCGAGGGCGATGTGCTGCTCTCGATCGATAACACCGAGGTCACCAACGCAAGGCAATTCGAAGCGCTGGTGGCCAAGCTCGACAAGGCGCGCTCCGTCACCGTGCTGGTGCGCCGCGGCGAGACGGTCAATTTCCTGATCGTTCGGCCCGTGCGTTGATTTGACCCGCCGGGGGCCGGGTCTTTCCGCAATATGGGAAAAGCCGGCGCCTCTCGCACAGCGCGTCCACCCCAGCTTCTTCAAGGTGGCCGCTTTAGGGAAGTCAGCGAACACTCACATTCAGAGGTCCAGTCGGATTGTTGGTTCGACCCACTACAATCGGTCGTCGATTCGGGACTCATTGAGTTGATTTGAGCAACGAAAGTAAGCTTGGCAAGGTATCCCCAAGCCATCCACAGCCGTTTGTGGATAAGCTGTTGATACTTTCTGCTGTGGACAGACTGCAACGACGAGAAATCGAGCAGTGGCGCGGTTTGCAGCGGGTCTCTTTTGAATACAATGAAGTCCCAACAAGCAGTTGCCATACGTTTTGTTGGAAGGCGCGTCATTGATTCGACGCGCCTTTTTTTTGTTTTGAGCCCGCCCCTTCGGGTCAACACAGTCGCTTCGCGATACGAGCCTTCAACGCAACGGGTGCGCCGTTGTAACTTCTGGGTTGAGGCTCCCGAAAGTCAGTCGCAGCAAGCATGGATCACATCAGAAACTTCTCGATCATTGCTCACATCGATCACGGCAAGAGCACGCTGGCGGATCGACTGATCCAGCGCTGCGGCGGCTTGAGCGATCGCGAGATGGAAGCGCAGGTTCTCGATTCGATGGACATCGAACGCGAACGCGGTATCACCATCAAGGCGCAGACCGTATCGCTCGAGTACAAGGCGCGCAACGGCCGCGTCTACAACCTGAATCTGATCGACACGCCGGGCCACGTCGACTTCTCATACGAAGTGAGCCGTTCGCTGTCGGCCTGCGAAGGCGCACTGCTGGTGGTGGATGCGAGCCAGGGCGTGGAAGCGCAGACCGTTGCCAACTGCTACACGGCGCTGGACCTCGGCGTCGAGGTGATTCCGGTCCTGAACAAGATGGACCTTCCGAACGCCGACCCGGAGAACGCAAAGGCAGAGATCGAAGACGTGATCGGCATCGATGCCGACAATGCCATCCGCTGCAGCGCGAAAACCGGCGAAGGCATCGATGACATCCTCGAAGCCGTGATCACCCGCATGCCGGCCCCGCGCGGCGATCCGGACGCGCCGCTGCGCGCGATGATCGTCGACTCGTGGTTCGACAACTATGTCGGCGTCGTGATGCTGGTGCGCGTGGTCGACGGCAGCCTGCAGCGAGGTGAACGCATCCGCCTGATGGCGAGCGACGCGGTCTACGGCGCCGAACAGCTGGGCGTGTTCACGCCCAAGTCCGTGCCGCGCGACCAGCTGAACGCAGGCGAGGTCGGCTTCGTCATCGCCGGCATCAAGGAACTGCAGGCCGCGAAGGTCGGCGACACCATCACGATCGAGAAGAAACTGCCGAACAACAAGGGTGGGGCTGCCCGGGCCCTGCCGGGCTTCAAGGAGATCCAGCCGCAGGTGTTCGCGGGCCTGTATCCGACCGAGGCAAGCGAGTACGACCAGTTGCGCGACGCGCTCGAGAAGCTCAAGCTCAACGATTCGTCGCTGCGCTACGAGCCCGAGGTCAGCCAGGCGTTGGGTTTCGGCTTTCGCTGCGGCTTTCTCGGCCTGCTGCACATGGAGATCGTGCAGGAA
>JANMAW010000509.1:0-4363 GCA_031360005.1 Rhizobacter sp. | reverse complement strand
GGTGATGGACCGCGGCGTCTGGCGCTACACGCGCCACCCGAACTACTTCGGCGAGACCTGCGTCTGGTGGGGCTTCTGGCTGATGGCGCTCGCTGGCGCGGGCCTGGCCGGCGCGTGGAGCGTGGTCTCGCCGCTGTTGATGACGTTTCTTCTGCTCAAGGTCTCGGGCGTCAGCTTGCTCGAGAAAGACATCGGCGAGCGGCGCCCGGCCTACCGCGACTACATCGCCCGCACCAACGCTTTCGTGCCCGGGTGGCCGCGGCGCAAGGAGCCCGCATGATTGCGACGCCGTGGCAGCGGGCCGGTGTGCTCGCGCCCCTGCTGGCCCTGACAGTCGGCAGCGCGCAGGCGACTGCGTCGGCAGGCGGTGAATGGAACTTCAGCGCGCTGCTTGACGGCGCGCGGATCGGCCAGCACCGGTTCGTCGTCACCACGCAGGGCGACCAGCGCAGCGTTGTCAGCGAGGCGAGCTTCGCGGTCAGGTTTCTCGGCATCACCGCGTACCGTTACCGCCACAAGGCCAACGAACAATGGCGAGGCGATTGCCTGACCGCGCTCACGTCGACCACCGACGACGACGGCAAGGCCAGCGCCGTGCGCAGCGAGTACGACGGCGACGGCCTCAACGTCGTCAGCGGCGGCACCACGCAATCGCTGCGGGGCTGCGTGATGAGCTTCGCGTACTGGAACCCCGCGATCCGGACCCAAACCCGCATGCTGAACGCCCAGACCGGCAAGTTCGAGGCCGTGCAGGTCAGCCGTATCGGCGCCGGCACGGTCGAAGTGCGCGGCGAGGCGGTCGCGGCCACGCAGTACCGCATCACCGGCCCGGCCGCGCCGATCGACGTGTGGTACTCGGCAACGGGCGAGTGGGTCGGCCTCGATTCGATGGTGGCCGGCGGCCGCAAGCTGAGCTACCGGCTTCAATAAAACAAATGCCTGAAAGGATGACTGCGATGCGAATTGCCTTGATAAGTCTGATGTCTGCCGCTGCGCTGACCGGCTGCGCCGGCGTGTCCGATGCGCCACTCAAACCCGTGACGCTGGTGCCGCAGGTCGACCTGCCGCGCTTCATGGGCGACTGGTACGTGATCGCGAACATTCCGACCTTCCTCGAGAAGGGTGCCCACAACGCGAAGGACAGCTACCGGCTCGATGCCGACGGCACGATCCCGACCACGTTCACGTTCAACGCCGACGGCTTCGCGGGCCCGGCCAAGAGCTACGGTTCGCGCGGCTTCGTGATGGACGGCGGCAACAACGCCGTCTGGGGCCAGCAGTACATCTGGCCGATCAAGGCCGACTACCGGATCTCGTACCTCTCAGCCGACTACGGACAGACCGTGATCACGCGCGAGAAACGCGATTACGTGTGGATCATGGCGCGCACGCCGACGATTCCCGAGGCCGACTTCGAGCGCCTGAAGGCCTTCGTCGGCACGCAAGGGTACGACGTGTCGCTGCTGCAGCGCGTGCCGCAGGCGAGCGGCAGGTAGCCGCCATCGTTTCAAGGCGCGGCCTGCGTTTTCTCCACGTGCCCGCCGAACTGAAAACGCATCGCGCTCAACAGCCGGTTCTGGAAGTCGGCCTCGCCGCGTGAGCTGAAGCGCGCGAACAGCGCGGCCGCCAGCACCGGCACCGGCACCGCCTCATCGATCGCCGCCTTGATCGTCCAGCGGCCCTCGCCCGAATCGGAGACGCGGCCTTCATACCTGTCGAGCTTCGGGTCGTCGGCGAGCGCCGTCGCCGTCATGTCGAGCAGCCACGACGAGATCACGCTGCCGCGGCGCCAGACCTCGGCGATGTCGTGCAGCGGCATGTCGTAGCGGTAGTGCCCGGCGTCTCGCATCGGCGTGGTCTCGGCGTCGGACACATGGTTCGCGCTGCCGATGTTCGCGCCGCGCAGGACGCTCAGGCCCTCGGCATACGCCGCCATCAGCGCGTATTCGATACCGTTGTGGACCATCTTGACGAAGTGCCCGGCGCCGCTCGCACCGCAGTGCAGATAGCCTTGCTCGGCGGTGCCTGGCGGCGCGCCGGCGCGGCCGGCGGTGCGCGGGATGCTGCCGATACCCGGCGCAAGCGTCGCGAAGATCGGGCCGAGCCGTTGCACCACGCCGGCCTCGCCGCCGATCATCAGGCAGTAGCCGCGCTCCAGGCCCCACACGCCGCCGCTGGTGCCGACATCGACGTAGTGAATCTGCTTCCCGGCCAGCTCCTTCGCGCGGCGGATGTCGTCGACGTGGTGCGAGTTGCCGCCGTCGATCAGCGCGTCGCCGGGTTCGAGCAACGGCAGCAGCGCGGCGATCGTGTCGTCGACCACCGCGGCCGGCAGCATCAGCCAGAGCGTGCGCGGCCGCGCGAGCCGGTCGATCAGGTCGGCGAGCGACGTCGCGCCGGTAGCTCCGGCGAGAGCGAGCGCCTGGACCGCCGCGGCATTCCGGTCGAACCCGACGCAGTCGTGGCCGCCGCTGACCAGGCGGCGAACCATGTTGGCGCCCATGCGCCCGAGACCGATCATTCCGAGTTGCATCGCTTGCTCCAGATCACGCCCGCGGCGCGGATCGCGCATCGTAGTTCGGTCGCACCGATACTTCGCGCATCCACAGACCCGCACACCATGACGATCACGCCCGCCGACATCGCCGCTGCTGCCGCACGCATCGCGCCGCACGTGCGCGAGACACCGCTGTGGCGATTGCCCGGCAGCGCGCTCGGCCTGCCCGCTGGTTCGGCGCCGTTCGAGGTCTGGCTCAAGCTCGAGCACTTGCAGCGATCCGGCAGCTTCAAGGCGCGCGGCATGTTCAACCGGTTGCTCTCGAACCCGATTCCTGCCGCCGGTGTGATCGCGGCTTCGGGCGGCAATGCCGGCATCGCGACGGCGGTCGCCGCGCGCGCGCTCGGCGTGCGCGCCGAGATCTACGTGCCCGGCGTGATATCCAGGGCCAAGCGGGAGCGCCTGGCCGCGCTCGGCGCCGAGGTGGTGATCGCCGGCGATGTGTATGCCGATGCCCTGCAGGCCTGCGAGGCGCGCCAGCGCGAGACCGGCGCGCTGATGACGCATGCTTACGACCAGCCCGAGGTGGTGGCCGGCGCCGGCACGCTGGCGCGCGAGATCGAGGCGCAGCATGGCACGCCCGATTCGGTGCTGGTCAGCGTTGGCGGCGGCGGTCTGGTCGCCGGCATCGCCACGTGGTTCGCGGGGCGCAGCCGCGTCATCGCGCTCGAACCCGAGCTTGCGCCGACGCTCCACCGGGCGCGCGAAGCGGGCACGCCGATCGACGTGCAGGTCAGCGGCGTCGCCGCCGATTCGCTCGGCGCGCGGCGCATCGGCAGCATCGCGTGGAGCATCGCGCAGCAGCATGTCGCGCAGGCCGAGCTGCTGACCGATGACGCGATCGTCGAGGCGCAGCGATTCATGTGGCGCGAACTGAAACTCGCGGTCGAACCCGCCGCCGCATTGCCGCTCGCCGCGCTGCGCTGCGGCGCCGTGCGGCCGCGCGCGGGCGAGAATGTCTGCCTGATCGTGTGCGGCGCGAACTTCGATCCGGCGAGCTTGAACTGAGTCGCCGGGATCCACGTGTAGGCTTGCGGGCGGAGCATCCCAACCGGCGACCACCATGCACATCCTGATCCTCGGCGGCGGCGTGTTTCTCGGCGCCGCCGTGCTGCAGGCTGCGCTCGCCGCAGGCCAGGCTGTCACGGTCTTCAACCGCGGGCGCGCGCGCAGCGATTGGCCCGCAGGCGTCGAGGCGCTGACCGGCGACCGCGTTGCCGACCTCGGCAAGCTCGCCGGCCGGCGCTGGGACGCGGTGATCGACACCTGCGGCTACGTGCCCGCCGACGTGCAGGCGAGCGCCGGAGCGCTGCGCGACTGCGGCTGCTACCTGTTCGTCTCCAGCGTCTCGGCCTATGCGACGACGAACCAGGTGCCGGTGCGCGAGACCGATCCGCTGGCGTCGAACGAAGACATTGCGCGCGACGACCGCGACCTGCAGTTCTACGGCCCGCAGAAGGCCGCGTGCGAGGCCGAGGTCATTCGCGTGTTCGGCCAGCGCGCGCTGATCGTGCGGCCGGGCCTGATCGTCGGCCCCGGCGACCGCAGCGGGCGCTTAAGCCACTGGCCGTGGCGCGTCGCGGCGGGCGGTGAGATGCTGGTGCCCGACGTGTCGGACAGTGAGCCGCTGCAGTTCATCGACGTGCGCGATCTCGGTGAGTGGATGGTGCTGCTGCTCGAGCGCGGCGCACGCGGTGCGTTCAACGCCACCGGGCCGGCCGGCGGCCTGCACATCGGCTGGGACACGCTGCTCGACACCTGCCGCGCCGAGGCCGCGGCGCGGGGCCTGATCGCGGCGACCGCGGT
>JANMAW010000490.1:0-1569 GCA_031360005.1 Rhizobacter sp. | reverse complement strand
CGGCTTCGTCACCGGCGTGCTGATCGACCGCAGCCCGTTCCTGCAGCGCGGGCTGCTGCCGCTCGCGGCGCTCGCCAGCACGGTGCCGCTGGTGGGCATCGCACCGATCATGGTGATGTGGTTCGGCTTCGACTGGCACTCTAAGGCCGCGGTCGTCGTCGTGATGACCTTCTTCCCGATGCTCGTCAACACGCTCGCCGGCCTGAACGAATCGGGCCGCATGGAACGCGACCTGATGCGCTCGTACGGCGCCGGCTATTGGCGCATGCTCTTCTCGCTCCGCATCCCGGTCGCGCTGCCGTTCGTCTTCAACGCGCTGAAGATCAACTCGACGCTTGCGATGATCGGCGCGATCGTCGCCGAGTTCTTCGGCTCGCCGACCGCCGGGCTGGGCTTTCGAATTTCGACCGAGGCGGCGCGGCTCAACATGGGGCTGGTCTGGGCCGCGATCCTCGTCGCTGCGCTGGCAGGCTCCTTGCTGTACGGGATGCTCGGCTGGATCGAGCGGCGTGCGACCTTCTGGCATCCGTCGGTCCGCGCTCGCTGACCGACCAGCGGATGAGTTCAAATCCGATCCCTGCCGCCGGGCCTGTCCCGATCGCACCTCGTTCGCTTCTCGCCTTCCACCACGCCGCAAGGCACAACCTCCGGAGTTCTCTGATGCGCAAAACAACTCTCCTGCCCTCTCTGATCCTGGCCTCGCTGGCAGGCGTCGCCGGCTCCGCAGCAGCCGCCGACAAGGTGACGGTGCAGCTCAAGTGGCTGCCGCAGGCCCAGTTCGCCGGCTACTACGTGGCCCAGGCGAAGGGCTTCTACAAGGAGGCCGGCCTCGACGTGACGATCAAGCCCGGCGGCCCCGACATCGCCCCGGCGCAGGTGCTCGCGGCGAAGGGCGCCGACCTGACCGTCGACTGGATGCCCAGCGCACTGGCCGCGCGCGAAGCCGGCGTGCCGATGGTCAACGTCGCGCAGATCTTCAACCGTTCGGGGATGATGCTGACCTGCAAGAAGGCCAGCGGCGTCGCCAGCTCGAAAGACTTCAAGGGCAAGACGCTGGGCGTCTGGTTCGGCGGCAACGAGTACCCGTTCCTGAGCTGGATGGGCACGCTCGGCCTGAAGACCGGCGGCGCGAATCCCGATGTGAAGGTGCTGAAGCAGGGCTTCAACGTCGACCCGCTGTTGCAGAATCAGGCCGCGTGCATCTCGACGATGATCTACAACGAGTACTGGCAGGTCATCGACGCCGGCGTGAAGCCGGCCGATCTGGTGACCTTCCCGTACGAAGACCAGGGCGTCGCGACGCTCGAGGACGGCCTGTACGCACGCGAGCCCGACCTGAAGGACGCGGCCGTCGTGGCCAAGCTCGCCAGGTTCGTGAAGGCGTCGATCAAGGGTTGGGAGTACGCGATCAAGAACCAGGACGAGGCGGTCAAGATCGTGCTCGCCGCCGACACCTCGGGCGGCTCCAGCGCCGCGGTGCAAAAGCGCCAGCTCGAAAACGTCGCCAAGCTCATCACCACCGCCGGCACGCCGACGATGGGCAAGCTCGACCCTGCTGCTTATCAGCGC
>JANMAW010000422.1:0-5843 GCA_031360005.1 Rhizobacter sp. | reverse complement strand
CGGCTCGGCGGTCAGCGTCAGCAGGTCGATCACCTCCTCTTCGGTGGCCACGTCGGCCACGCCCTCGGGCATGCCGATGCCCAGGTTCACGACCGCGTTGCGCTTGAGTTCTAGCGCGGCGCGGCGCGCGATCAGCTTGCGCTCGCTCATCGCCATCGGCGCCAGCGTGTTCACCGGCACGCGGATCTCGCCCGCGAACGCCGCGCTGTATTGCGTGACGAAGGTCTGCATGTGGTGCTCGGGCCGCTCGGCCACGACGACGCAGTCGACCAGCACGCCAGGGACCTTCACCTGCCGCGGGTTCAGCGAGCCGCGCTCGGCGAGGCGCTCGACCTGCGCGATGACGAGGCCGCCGCTGTTGTGCGCCGCCATCGCGATCGCCAGCGCCTCGAGGGTCAGCGCCTCGCGCTCCATCGTCAGGTTGCCGTCGGGGTCGGCCGTGGTCGCGCGGATGATGCCCACGTGGATCGGGAAGGCCTTGTAGAACAGCACCTCCTCGCCGTCGATCTCCATCAGCCGCACCAGCTCTTCGTGCGTCACCGCGTTGACCTTGCCGCCGCCGTGGCGCGGGTCGACGAAGGTACCCAGCCCGACGTGGCTGAGCGTGCCCGGCTTGCCGGCCGCGATGTCGCGGAACAGGTGTGAGATCACGCCCTGCGGCAGGTTGTAGGCCTCGATCTGGCCCGCCACCGCGAGCGCCTGCAGCTTCGGCACCAGCCCCCAGTGCCCGCCGACGACGCGCTTGACGAGCCCGGCGTGGCCGAAATGGTTCAACCCGCGCTCCTTGCCATCGCCCTGGCCGGCGGCGTAGACCAGCGTCAGCTGGCGCGGCGAGCCGCGGCCCGTCTCGGCCTGTGTGGCCAGGAAGCGCTCTTCGAGCGCGACCGCGATGCCCTCGGCAAAGCCGATGCCGACGAAGCCGCCGGTGGCCACGGTGTCGCCATCGTGGATCAGCCGCACCGCCTCGGCGGCGCTGACGATCTTGTTCGGCTGCGCGGGGCTGGACGCGCCGACCTTGGCCGGGTTCAGGTGCATGGGTGGGCCTCTGCGTGATGCCGGTCGCGCCTACTGCCGCCGGACGGCGCGAGCGCCACAGCTCATGGGATCACCATCAAGGTGAACGGATAGACGTAGGCCTGCAGCGTGACGAACAGCCCGACCAGGCAGGCCAGCGCCAGCGAGTGGAAGAACACATAGCGCAGGATGTCGCCCTCGTGGTTGAACCAGCCGGTGGCGGTGGAGGCGACGACGATCGATTGCGCGTCGATCATCTTGCCCATCACCCCGCCCGAGCTGTTGGCCGCACCCATCAGGTTCGGGCTCAGTCCCAGCTGATCGGCCGCCACCCGCTGCATGCCGCCGAAGAGCACGTTCGAGGCGGTGTCGGAGCCCGTCAACGCCACGCCCAGCCAGCCCATCAGCGTGCCGAAGAACGGATACAGCACTCCCGTGTTGGCGAACGCCAGGCCGAGTGTGGTGTCGAGGCCCGAATAACGCGTGAGCGTGCCCAGACCCAGCATCAACACGATCGTCAGCAGCGAATAGCGCACCCGCCACAGCGTGCGCCCGTAGGCCTGAAGCAGTTGCAGCGGGTTGTACTTCATCAACAGCCCGCCGATCACCGCCGCCAGCAGGATGCCGGTGCCGGTGGCTGAGAGCAGGTTGAAGGCGTACACCGCTCCTTCCTTGGTCGGCTTGGCCACCACGGGCGGCATCTTCTCGATCAGCTGGTGCAAGCCGGCGATCGGAAACGTCGGAGCGAAGATGCCGTTCAGCGCGGTCTTCACCACCGGCAGGCCCCAGGCGAAGACAAACACGGTAAGCACGAGCCACGGCAGCCAGGCCCGCACTACGACGGCGGTGGGGTGCCTGGCGAACTGCAGCACCGGCCCAGCCGTGCCCGCTGCAAGCTGGGCTTTGTGTCCTTTCAGCGAGGTGGAGGTCCAGATGGTCCTGGGCTTCCACACGCGCAGGAAGAGGATCAGGCACGTCATCGAGCTGATCGCGGCGATGACGTCGACGAGTTCTGGGCCGATGTAGTTGGAGACCAGGAACTGCGGAATCGCGAAGCTCAATCCGGAGACCAGGATCGCAGGCCAGATTTCCAGCATGCCCTTGCGGCCCGCGAAAGCCCAGATCAGCCAGAAGGGCACCAGCAACGAGAAGAACGGGAGCTGGCGGCCGACCATGGCCGACAGTGCCATCAGGTCGTATCCGTGAACCTTGGCCATCGTGATGATCGGGGTGCCCAAAGCACCGTAAGCCACCGGCGCGGTGTTGGCGATGAGTGACAGGCCCGACGCTGCGAGCGGCGAGAAGCCCAGCCCGATCAGGATCGCCGCGGTCACCGCCACCGGCGTGCCGAAGCCGGCCGCACCTTCGAAGAAAGCGCCGTACGAAAAGGCGATCAGCAGCAACTGCAGGCGCCGGTCCTGGGTGACGTTGGCGATCGTGTCTTCCTGGATCTTGCAGGAGCCGTTTTCGTCGGCGAGCCGGTGCAGGAAGATGATGTTGAGAACGATCCAGCCGATCGGCAGCAGGCCGGTGAGGCCGCCCAGGAATGCGGCCTTGCCGGCCATTTCGGCAGGCATGCCGTAAGCAAAGACGGCGATCGCCAGCGCCGCCAGCAGCCCCAGGCCCGCGGCCAGGTGCGCCTTCAGGTGCAGGAAGCCCAGCCCGACCAGCATCACGACCACCGGCACGGCGGCGAACAGGGTCGACAGGACCATGCTCGAGAACGGGTTGTACGACTGTTGCCAGACCATGTTGTTCTCCTGTTCAACCGTGCACGGTGGTGGCGGGAGTGGGAAGCGTGATGACCGTCAGCGTGCGGATGCCTTGCGCGCCCCGGATCAGCACGCCTTCGATGTCGGCGGTGGCCGAGGGGCCGGTCATCAGCACCGCGTAGGCGGCATCGAAGAAGCCCCGCCGCCGGTAGGCGTGGTGCAGGTTCGGCACGATGGCCTGAGGGTCGAGCAGCACGACCAGGTGTTGCGACAGGAAGCCGAGCGCGTTGACGACGAACTCGCGCTCGCTCAAGCCCACCGAGCCGGTTTCGGCAATGCCGAACACGGCCCGCACGACACCGACGTCGACGTCGTCCAGTTCGGCCGCGTGCCGCACCGAATGGATGTCGCGCGTTCCCGTGACTTCGGGCGTCGCGGAGCAGATCACTCTTGCCTGCGGAAAACGCGCGCGAATGAACAGGTCCAACGAACCCTGTGACGGCGCCTTGGCGACCACGCCGCCCATGCGAGCCAGCGCCGCAGTGAATGCCGCGAGCGGTGATGCGAGCGGCTTGTCGAACGTCGGCACGTCGGGCAGCGGCCGGGACGCAGGCTGGTTGCGCCGCACCCGATCGAGAATGATGCTGCGGCTGCTCACTTCTTCGCCCCGCGATTCTTCAGATACCACTGGCGAAAGGTCGAGTGCGGTGCGGCCGGAACCTCCCGCTGGCGGCCCCAGGCATTGAACGGGTTGTAGACCAGCGCCCGCGGCAGGTGTTCGATGCCGGCGGCCGCGGCCTCGACGGCAGCGCGATAGAGCTTCGGGCTCGAGAGGATCTTGCCGGCCACGCGCATCGCCTCTCTCTTGACCATCGGCAGCTGGTGCCGCTCGGCGATGATCTGGCGCCACTTGTAGATCTGCTCGTGAATGTTGATCTTCACCGGGCACACGCTGGTACAGCTGCCGTTCAGCGTCGATGCAAAAGGCAGCGAACTGTATTTGCGCAGGTTGAAGGTCGGATCGATGATCACGCCGATCGGCCCCGAGTAGGTCGAGCCGTAGCTCAGGCCGCCGCTGCGCCGGTACACCGGGCAGGTGTTCATGCAGGCGCCACAGCGGATGCACTTGAGCGAAGACCAGAAATCCGCCATGCCGAGCCGCTCGGAACGGCCGTTGTCGACCAGCACGATGTGCATCTCGGTGCCCGGTCGCGGCACGCGGAAGTGCGAGGTGATCTGCGTGATCGGCGAACCCAGCGCGCTGCGCGACAGCATGCGCACGAACACGCCCAGGTGCTCGACCTTCGGAATCAGCTTCTCGATGCCGACCGAGGCGATGTAGAGCGGCGGCAGGTGCACGCTGAGATCGGCATTGCCCTCGTTGGTGCAGACCACCACACTGCCTGTCTCGGCGACCGCGAAATTGGCGCCGGTCATGCCGGCCTGCGCCTTCAGGTAGTACGGCCGCGTGTGCCGGCGCTGGCTCTCGGCCAAATAGGGGATGTCGTTGTTGGCCGGGTCGGTGCCGATCGTGCGGCCGAACACCTCGGCGACATCGCTTCGCAGCTTGTGCACCGCCGGCACCACGATGTGACTCGGCGGCTCGTCGTCAAGCTGCTGGATGCGCTCGCCGAGGTCGGTCTCGATGATCTCGATGCCGCGGTTCTCCAGGAACGGCCGCATCTCGCATTCGTCGGTCAGCATCGACTTGCTCTTCACGAGCGTCGTCGCGCGGTGCGAATCGAGGATGTCGAAGACTATTCCGTTGTGCTCGGCGGCATCGCGCGCCCAATGCACGATCGCGCCATTGGACTGGGCGTTGCGCTCGAACTCTTCGAGGTAGTCGGCCAGATTCGTCAGCGTGTGTTCCTTGATCGCCGAGGCGAGGCCACGCAGTTCCTCCCACTCGGGGATGGCCTCGCTCTCGAAGTCGCGCTTCTTGCGCAAGTCCCACAGGCGCTTGTCGTGGAAGTCGGCATGGTCCTTGGCCTCGATGAATTTCGACGAAGCTTCCGCATGATCGACCCGCTTCATGACTGCCCCCGAAGTCGCTTCGCGCCCAGCTCCCCGAAGGGGCGTTCGCCCACCTTGAGGCGCCTCGGCGCCGGGCTCATTGCCGCGCCCCGTTCAGCACCTGCGAGATGTGGATGAACTTCAGCGGCACGCCGGCGCGCTGCGCACAACCCTTCTGGTGCATCACGCACGACATGTCCGGCGAAACGATGTACTCTGCGCCGGCGCCGAAGTGGTCGCCGACCTTGTCGTTCCCCATCTTCGCCGAGACGGGCTCCTCGTACACCGAGAAGGTGCCGCCGAAGCCGCAGCATTCGTCCGGCCGCTGGGGCTTCACGAACTCGATTCCCTTGACGGTCGACAACAGACGAGCCGGTTTGTTGAAGACCGGTTCGACGATCTCGGAGGTGCTGGCCTCGCGCAGCCCGCGCAGCGTCGCACAGCCGATGTGCAGGCCGACCTTGTGCGGGAACTCGGCCCATGGGAACTCGTGCACCTTCAGCACGTCGTGAATGAACTCGACCAGTTCGTGCGTGTTGCGCCGCACCTGCCGGACCTCCGGCGTCTGCCCGATCGCCGTCAACTGATCGCGGACATGGTGGGCGCAACTGCCCGAGGGCGTCACGATGTGTTCGTAGCCGGCGAAGTTCTTCACGAACAGCGCTTCGGCGGCGCCTGCGTCGGCGTGGCAGCCGCTGTTGGCCATGGGCTGGCCGCAGCAGGTCTGGTCGAGCGGGAAGTCGACCTCGCACCCCAGGCGTTCCAGCAGTTCCAGTGTCGCGATGCCCACCTCCGGGAAAAAGGCATCGACGTAACAAGGCACGAAGAGCGCCACTTTCATAGTGATGTACCCCTGCTTTTTACAAGCCTGAAACCACGCGCGATCGCTTCGGAGCGCGCCGCTCAAATGTGCGCCGACGCCGTGCGCGCCGGTTGACCCACGTCAAACAGGATCGATGGTCATCGTCATGGATATCCCCGGGCAAGCCTCGGTGCAGCGCAGACGCCCCGAGCGCTCTGGCGCATTGAGCATTGCCAAAGCCATGACCACCGATCGGACCGTGTTTCCGGCATGCAATCAGGCACTTGACCGGGCAATCGGTG
>JANMAW010000426.1:0-1808 GCA_031360005.1 Rhizobacter sp. | reverse complement strand
GGCGCGCAACATCGTGTTCCAGCCGGGTGTCAACGAAGAGCTCGCGGCGACTGCGGTGTGGGGCTCGCAGCAGCTCGACCTGTATCCGCAGTCGAACAAGTTCGACGGCGTTTTCGGCATCTGGTACGGCAAGGGGCCGGGCGTGGACCGCTGCTCCGATGTGTTCAAGCACGCCAACATGGCCGGAACCTCGAAGCACGGTGGCGTGATCGCGCTGGCCGGCGACGATCACATCGCCAAGAGCAGCACCGCAGCGCATCAAAGCGACCACATCTTCAAGGCCTGCGGGCTGCCGGTGTTCTTCCCGAGCAGCGTCCAGGACATCCTCGACATGGGCCTGCACGCGTTCGCGATGAGCCGCTTCGCAGGCGTGTGGTCGGGAATGAAGACGATCCAGGAGATCGTCGAATCGACCGCCAGCGTGTTCGTCGATCCGGACCGCGTCGACATCGTGATTCCCACCGACTTCCAGATGCCCGAAGGCGGCCTGCACATCCGCTGGCCCGACGCGGCGCTCGAACAGGAAGCGCGGCTGATGGATCACAAGTGGTACGCCGCGCTCGCCTATGTGCGCGCGAACAAGCTGAACCACAACGTGATCCAGGGCCCGAACGACCGCTTCGGCATCATCGCCAGCGGCAAGGCCTACAACGACACGCGCCAGGCGTTGCACGACCTCGGCCTCGACGACGGCGTGTGCCGCCATCTCGGTATCCGGCTGCACAAGGTCAACGTCGTGTGGCCGCTCGAAGCGACGATCACGCGCGCTTTCGCGCAGGGACTGCAGGAGATTCTGGTCGTCGAAGAAAAGCGCCAGGTCATCGAGTACCAGCTGAAGGAGGAGCTCTACAACTGGCGCGCCGACGTGCGGCCCAACGTGCTCGGCAAGTTCGACGAAGCCGAAGGCGACCAAAGCGGCGGCGAGTGGAGCCAGCCGAATCCGGGCCAGAACTGGCTGCTGCGCGCGCAGGCCGATCTGACGCCGGCGATCATCGGCAAGGCGATCGCGAAGCGCCTGAAGAAGCTCGGCGTCGACGCCGACACCGCGGCACGAATGGACGCGCGCATCGCGCTGATCGAGGCCAAGGAGCGCAGCCTGGTCGTGCAGTCGGCCGACAGCGCGAACGACACCGGCGAGCGCACCCCGTTTTTCTGCAGCGGCTGCCCGCACAACACCAGCACCAAGGTGCCCGAAGGCTCGCGCGCGGTGGCGGGCATCGGCTGCCACTTCATGGCGGTATGGATGGACCGCAGCACCGTCACCTTCAGCCAAATGGGCGGCGAGGGCGTCTCCTGGATCGGTCAGGCCGCGTTCACGACAGACAAGCATGTGTTCGCCAACCTCGGCGACGGCACCTACTACCACTCGGGCCTGCTCGCGGTGCGCCAGAGCATCGCGGCCAAGGTCAACATCACCTACAAGATCCTGTTCAACGACGCGGTCGCGATGACCGGCGGGCAGCCGATCGACGGCACGTTGAAGGTGCCCGAGATGACGCGCGAGCTCGATGCCGAAGGCGCGGTGAAGATCGTCGTCGTCACCGACGAGCCCGAGAAGTACGAGGAGCGCGAGATCGCGGCTCGGCTTGCGAACGGCGTGACGGTGCACCACCGCGACGAGCTCGACACGGTCCAGAAGCAGCTGCGCGAGATCGAAGGCTGCACGATCATCATCTACGACCAGACCTGCGCGACCGAGAAGCGCCGCCGCCGCAAGCGCGGCACGCTCGCCGACCCGGCCAAGCGCGTCGTCATCAACGAGCTGGTGTGCGAAGGTTGCGGCGATTGTTCGGTGCAGAGCAACTGCC
>JANMAW010000300.1:0-1505 GCA_031360005.1 Rhizobacter sp. | reverse complement strand
GATCATCTTTTGCACGGTCGTCGTGGGCATTGCCGGCATGGAAGACATGAAGCGCGTCGGCAAGACCGGTGGCTACGCCCTGCTGTACTTCGAGGTCGTCAGCTCGATAGCGCTGGTGGTCGGGCTGATCATCGTCAACCTGTTCCAGCCGGGCGTCGGCATGAACGTCGATCCGGCCACGCTCGACACCAAGAGCATCGCCGCGTACACCGCGCCCGGCAAGATGCAGGGCACAGTCGATTTCCTGCTGGCGATCATCCCGAGCACCGTGGTCGACGCTTTCGCCAAGGGCGAGATGCTGCAGGTGTTGCTGATCGCGCTGCTGTTCGGCTTCGCACTGCACCGTTTCGGCGGCCGCGGCACGCTGGTGTTCGACATGATCGAGAAGTCCTCTCATGTGCTGTTCGTGATCGTCGGCTACATCATGAAGGTGGCCCCGATCGGTGCCTTCGGTGCCATGGCCTTCACCATCGGCAAGTACGGCCTCGGCTCCCTGGTGTCGCTGGCCAAGCTGATGGGGACGTTCTACGCCACTTGCTTCTTCTTCGTCTTCGTCGTGCTCGGCCTCATTGCACGTTTCCACGGCTTCTCGATCTGGAAGTTCATCAAGTACATCAAGGAAGAATTGCTGATCGTGCTGGGCACGTCCTCTTCGGAGTCGGTGCTGCCGCGCATGATGGCAAAGCTCGAGAACCTGGGCGTGCGCAAGTCCACCGTCGGGCTGGTGGTGCCCACCGGCTATTCGTTCAACCTCGACGGCACCTCGATCTACCTGACGATGGCGGCGGTGTTCATCGCGCAGGCCACCAACACGCCGATGACGTTGACGCAGCAGATCACCCTGCTGGCCGTGCTGCTCCTCACCTCGAAGGGCGCGGCGGGCGTGACGGGCAGCGGCTTCATCGTGCTGGCCGCCACGTTGTCGGCGGTGGGCGGCGTACCGGTGGCGGGACTAGCGCTGATTCTGGGCATCGACCGCTTCATGTCCGAAGCGCGTGCGCTGACCAACCTGATCGGCAACGGTGTGGCGACCATCGTTGTCGGCAAATGGACCGGCGACGTAGACGTCCAACGCATGACGGCGCAACTTAACAACGAGACGACTGCCGATGCCGAAGAGCCTGAAAAGGTGCTCGACGCGGTCGAGCACCACATGCAGGTGCAAGCCAAGACCTGAGCGGCAACGCATCGCAAGGGCCGTCCCCATGAGCGCCAGTCCCAGCGCCGTTCCGGCATCCGAGCACCGCGTCGTCATCGTCGGCGGCGGCGCGGGCGGGCTGGAGCTCGCCACCCGACTCGGCAACCGCTTCGGTCGCAAGGGGCTGCTTGAGATCACGCTGATCGACAAGAACCGCACGCATGTGTGGAAGCCCAAGTTGCACGAGATCGCATCCGGCAGCATGGACCTGAGCGCGCATGAAGTCGACTATCTGGCGCAGGCGCACTGGCACCATTTCCGCTATCGCGTCGGCGAGATGAACGGCCTGGATCGGGAGCGGCGCGAG
>JANMAW010000262.1:0-2620 GCA_031360005.1 Rhizobacter sp. | reverse complement strand
CGCGATGCCCCGATGCGCATGCGTGCTGGTGAGCCGCGCGGCGATGGCCTGATGGCCATAGTCGTGGCGCTCGAATCCGACACCCAGCGCCTCGCGCGTGGCCGAGGCCTTGCCTTCGCACAGCGCGGTCAGCGCTGCGCGCGGCTCGGGCGCATCGGCATCGATCACGGTGATGTGCGGCGCGAAGCGCACCGCGGCAGCAAGCTCGCGCTCGAGCACCGCCGCATCGGTGATCCAGGCGAGCGCACTGACATGCTGCTGCCAGGCCGAGAAGTCGAGCGCAGCGGCATGGGCGTCGCCCTGCACGTGCATGTCGAGCACTGGCGTGGCGGCATGGGCCGGCAAAGCGTCCCAGACCCTGAGGCTGCGCAGCAGCGCCACCGACGCCGCGTTCAGCGCATAGGCTCGCACGTCGTCGTCAGCCGGTGCGCGCGGGTGCTCCGGCCGCAGCGCCACCGTGAGGCCGGCACGCGCGAGCGCCAGTGCAAGGCTGCGCGCCACGATGCCCGAGCCCAGCACCTGAACGTCGAAGTCATTCATCGAGCCCGATTGTAGGGATGGCCTGCTGCCATGGCGGACGCTGTCAAAGGCACAATCGCCTCCCTTTTCAATGACTGGATCGATGCGCCGATGAACAGTGTCGCGAGCGGACAGGATGGCGATCAGTCGGTCAGCGTGGCGTCGCTGCATGTCTACCCGGTCAAGTCGTGTGGTGGCGTCACGCTGAACGAGGCCTTGCTGATCGAGACCGGCATCGAGTTCGACCGGGCCTGGATGCTCGCCGACGCGGCCGGTGAGTTCGTCACGCAGCGCGAGCTGCCGCGCATGGCGCTGGTGCAGCCGACGCTGAAAAATTCGGAGATGGTGCTGCGCGCGCCCGGCATGCTGGCATTGCACGTCGCACTCGATCGGGTCGAAGCGCCGGTGCGCGTGAAGGTCTGGAACGACGAGGTCGCGGCCTACGACATGGGCGACCTGTGCGCACAGTGGTTCAGCGACTTTCTCGGCGGTCCGCCGTTGCGGCTGGTGCGCTTCGACCCCGAGCAGCGGCGCCTGTCGGATCACCGCTGGACCGGTGCGCTCGACGCGGAGAACGGCTTCACTGATGGTTTCCCGCTGCTCGTGACCTCGACCGCGACGCTCGCCGAGCTGAACCGCAGGCTTCAGGCGCTGGGTCATGCGCCGGTGACGATGGCGCGCTTTCGCCCCAACCTCGTGCTCGACGGGCTCGATGCCCACGGTGAAGATGCGCTCGACGAGATCGTGTTCGACAGCGGCGACGGACCGGTGCGCATCAAGCTTGTCAAGCCCTGCGTTCGTTGCCCGATTCCCGATATCGACCCGCTGACCGCCGAGACCGGCGATGCGGTAGGCGACACGCTGGCGGGTTACAGGGCCGACGCGCGGCTCGGTGGCCAGATCACCTTCGGCATGAATGCGGTGATCGTCGAGGGCATCGAGCGGGCATTGCGGGTCGGCATGACGGGCATGGCGACTTTCCGGTTCGACTGAATCCATGCACCGCCTCGGCAACTGGCAACTCTTCGCGATCTGCGTACTGACCTGGGGCACGACCTGGTACGCGATCACGTTCCAGATCGACCATGCTGCGCCCGAGGTCGGCGTCGCGTTGCGTTTCGGCCTGGCCGGCCTGGTGGTGCTCGCGATGTGCGCGCTGCGCGGACTGAGGCTGCGCTTCAGCGCGCGCGATCACGCATTGCTGGCGCTGCAGGGCGGCTTCCTGTACGGCGTGTCGTACCTCTGCGTCTATCACGCCGAACAGCATGTCGCTTCGGGGCTGGTGGCGGTCGGCTATTCGGCCTCGCCGCTGGTCAGCGGGCTGGGGGCACGGGCGCTGTTCGGTGTGCGCGTCACGCGGCGCTTCGTGTTCGGCGGCGTGCTCGGGCTGGCCGGCGTCGCGCTGATCTTCTGGCCCGAGTTCGGCAAGGCGGCGAGCAGTCGCAGCGTTGGGCTTGGTGTGGTGTTCACGGTCGCGGCGGTGCTGCTGTCGGCGGTGGGCAGTCTGACCGCCAGCCGCAACCGCCAGCACGGCCTGCCGTTCTGGCCCGCGCTGGGATTCGGCATGGTCTACGGCGCGGCGGTCTGCGTCGGTTTCTCGCTGGCCCTGGGGCAAAGCCTCGCGCTGCCGGCCGCAGCCTCGTGGTGGCTGTCGCTGCTGTACCTGTCGCTGGCCGGGTCGGTGCTGGCCTTCGCCTGCTTCCTGACCCTGCAGGAGCGCATCGGCCCCGGCCCGGCCGGAACGGTCGGCGTGATGACGCCGTTGCTGGCGCTGGCGGTGTCGATGACATTCGAAGGCTTCCACCCCGATTGGCTGACCTTCGCGGGCGCCGCGCTCGCGCTGCTCGGCAACGTGCTGATGCTGAGCCCGAAACGAATCCGCCCCGGCGCACCATCAACTGCGTAACGACATTTTGCGCGACTGCGACGCGGCCGCCCGCACATGGCAGCCATCGAGATGGTCGTTGACCAGCCCCATCGCCTGCATGAACGCGTACACGGTGGTCGGTCCGACGAAGCTCCAGCCGCGCGATTTCAGGTCCTTCGACATCGCCACCGACTCGGTCGATGTGCTCATCGACTGCAACGCCGCCGGCGTGAT
>JANMAW010000221.1:0-5709 GCA_031360005.1 Rhizobacter sp. | reverse complement strand
AAACGCAACCACCGCCCGAAGGCGGTGGCGGCACGGTGGCTGATTCTAGTTCTGCGGGGTCACGACGTCTGCTCGTCGCGCGGCTCCTCGACCGGCCAATCGCGGATGTAGGCCTTCAGCATGCGGTTCTCGAAATCCTGCCCCTCGACCACCGCCTTCGCCACGTCGTAGAACGAGATCACGCCCATCAGCGTGCGCTCGCTCATCACCGGCATGTAGCGCGCGTGGCGGCCGAGCATCATGCGGCGCACTTCGTCGATCTCGGTCTCGGGCGTGCAGGTCAGCTGGTGCTCGTCCATCACGCTGCGCACCAGCAGCGAGCCGAGCGACCCGCCGTTCTTGACCACCGCCTGGATCACTTCGCGAAACGTCAGCATGCCGGTGAGCTCGCCATGGTCCATCACGACGAGCGAGCCGATGTCGCGATCCGACATCGTCGCCAGTGCCTCCTGCAACTGCTGGTCGGGCGATGCGGTGAACAGGGTGCCACCCTTGACGCGAAGAATGTCGCTGACTTTCATGGGGCGCTCCGGGGCGGTGGTGTGGATTCAATATAGCCCACAATCCGTGCCGGCAACACCCCAGACAATCCCACCACACGCCAGCGGAGACACCATGCCCGGCCCCTCAGACCCCGGCTTCGACACGCTCGCGCTGCATGCCGGGGCCGCGCCCGACCCCGCCACCGGCGCGCGCGCGGTGCCGATCCATCTGACGACCTCGTTCGTGTTCGACAGCAGCGAGCATGCCGCGTCGCTGTTCAACATGGAGCGCTCGGGCCACGTCTACAGCCGCATCTCGAACCCGACCAACGCGGTGCTCGAAGAGCGTGTCGCCGCGCTCGAAGGCGGCGCCGGGGCGATCGCGACGGCCAGCGGCCAGGCCGCGCTGCATCTGGCTGTCGCCACGGTCGCGGGTGCGGGCTCACACATTGTCAGTTCGAGCGCGCTTTACGGCGGGTCGCACAACCTGCTGCACTACACGCTCAGCCGGTTCGGTATCTCGACCACTTTCGTGAAGCCGGGCGATATCGACGGCTGGCGCGCCGCGATCCGGCCGAACACCAGACTGCTGTTCGGCGAGACGCTCGGCAACCCGGGGCTCGACGTGCTCGACATCCCCAGCGTCGCGGCGCTCGCCCACGAGCAGGGCCTGCCGCTGCTGGTCGACTCGACCTTCACGACGCCGTGGCTGATGAAGCCCTTCGATCACGGCGCTGACCTGGTGTTTCACTCGGCCACCAAGTTCCTGTCGGGCCATGGCACCGTGATCGGCGGCGTGCTGGTCGACAGCGGCCAGTTCGACTGGGACGCCGCGCACGCAGCGCACGGCCGCTTTGCCGAACTGGCGCAGCCGTACGAGGGCTTTCACGGCATGGTGTTCAGCGAGGAGAGCACGGTCGGCGCGTTCCTGCTGCGCGCGCGCCGCGAAGGCCTGCGCGACTTCGGCGCGTGCATGAGCCCGCACACCGCGTGGCTGATCCTGCAGGGCATCGAGACGCTGCCGCTGCGCATGGCGCGGCATGTAGCGAACGCACGCAAGGTGGTCGGCTTCCTGGCCGCGCACGCGATGGTCGCGGGCGTCGGCTACCCCGAACTCGAAACGCATCCCGACCATGCTCTCGCGCAGCGCCTGCTGCCGCGCGGCTGCGGCTCGGTGTTCAGCTTCGACCTGCGCGGCTCGCGCCAGCAAGGCATCGCCTTCATCGAAGCGCTGAAGATCTTCTCGCACCTCGCGAACGTCGGCGACTGCCGCTCGCTGGTGATCCACCCGGCCTCGACGACGCACTTCCGGATGGACGACGCCGCGCTCGCGCAAGCCGGCATCACCGCCGGAACGATCCGACTGTCGATCGGTCTGGAGGACGCCGACGACCTGATCGACGACCTGAAGCGCGCGCTGAGGGTCGCCGAGAAAGCGGGTGCATGATGGAGCTGACCGTCGGCGACACCAGCGGCCCGGCCGGCAACACATCGGCCTACGCCTACACCGGCGGCAAGACCTTCGATGCGACGCTGCCGTGCATCGTGTTCGTGCACGGCGCACTGCACGACCACAGCGTCTGGACGCTGCTGGCGCGCTGGTTTGCCCATCACGGCCACAGCGTGCTCGCGGTCGATCAGCCGGGCCACGGGCGCAGCACGGGGGCGCCGCTCGCCAGCGTCGAGGCGGTCGCCGACTGGCTGCTGGCGCTGCTCGACGCCGCCGGCGTGACGCAAGCCGCCCTCGTCGGCCACAGCATGGGATCGCTGATCGCGCTCGAAGTCGCGGCGCGCGCGCCGGCGCGCGTCTCGCGGCTGGTGATGGTCGGCACCGCGTATCCGATGAAGGTCTCCGACGCTCTGCTGGCGACGGCGAAGGAGGCGCCGCTGAAGGCGATCGACATGGTCAACGTGCTGTCGCACTCCGGTATCGCGGCGAAGCCTTCGCACCCCGGCCCGGGCAGCTGGCTGCACGGCAGCAACCGCGCGCTGATGCGGCGCATCCAGGCGGGCCAGACGGCGCTGAACCTGTTCCACCACGACTTCAGCGTCTGCGACCGCTACGCAGGGGGGCTGCAGGCTGCGGCCCGGGTTCAATGCCCGGTCAGCCTGATCATCGGCGCGCGCGACCAGATGACCAGCCCGAAACACAGCCGCGAGATCGGGCAGGCGCTGAAGGCGCGCGTCCACACCCTCGATGCCGGTCATGCGTTGATGACCGAAGCGCCCGACGCCGTACTCGCCGCGCTGCGCAGCGCGCTGGCCTGAGGAGACATTGCGATGACCGACACCACCGTCGACCTGAAAGCCATCAAGACCTTTGCCGGGTTCTACCCGTTCTACCTGAAGGAGCACAGCAACCGCAACTGCCGGCGCCTGCATTTCGTCGGCTCCAGCCTCGCGCTCGTGTGTGTGGCGCTGCTGCTCGCCACCGGGCGGCCGGGCTTCCTGTTGGGGGCGCTGGTGTGCGGCTACGGCTTCGCGTGGGTCGGGCACTTCGTTTTCGAGAAGAACCGGCCGGCTTCGTTCAAGCGCCCTCTGTACAGCTTCATCGGCGACTGGGTGATGTACCGCGACATCTGGACCGGCCGCATCCGGTTGTGAATGCCGTCCGCGCCGAATTCAGCACCGGTGCAGCATGGGCTCACGCCTGCATCAGCTCCTGCACTGTCATCGTGTCGAAGCCGGCGCGCTGCCAGAGGCCGCGCGATGCGGGCGAAGGTTCGAGCAGCAGTTGCGCCAGCAGCGGTTGTGCCGGCGTGCGCGCCGGGTCGCACAGCAGCACGAAGCGCGGGTCGCCCGGTTCGTCGAGCCGGCCGATCCAGTCGAAGGCCGCGAGCGTTTCGAGGATCGGCTCGGTCTGCAGCGGGTCGGTGCGCAGCGCGGCGGCCAGTTCGCCGGCGCTGCGGCCACGTTCTGCGAACTCGCGCGATCGCGCCAGTTCGCGCAGCACCGCGATCGCGAGCTGCAGGCGCGCGCCCGGGCCGTCGGGCCAGCGTTTGACGCGCATCTGCAGGCTCGGTGCGTAGGCCGCGATCACGGCACCGAGCAGCACGATCACCCAGGCGAAATAAATCCAGATCAGGAAGATCGGCAGCGTCGCGAACGCTCCGTAGACCATTGAATACGTCGGCACTGCCGCCAGGTACCAGCCGAGCAGTTTCTTGGCGAGCTCGAAACCGGCCGCGCTGCAGACGCCGCCGGCCAGCGCATGGCGCCAGCGAACGTGGGTGTTCGGCACGTAATGGAACAGCGCCGCGAGACTGCCCGCGAGCAGCAGGAATTCGAGCGTCGCCAACAGAAGCGTCACGCCGCCGGGGAGCGTGCCGACGAATCCTCTCGACGCCGAGAGGGCATACGAGGTCAGGCTCAGGCTGATGCCGAGCGCCAGCGGCCCGAGCGTCGCGGCGGCCCAGTACACCAGCACGCGCTGTGCGATGGGGCGCGTCGTGCGCACGCGCCAGATGGCATTGAGGGTGCGGTCGATCGTCAGCATCAGCGCGAGTGCCGCGAGGAACAACAACATCAGCCCAACGCTGCCGACGCCCTTCGCCTTCGCGGCGAACTGCGTCAGCGCGGTCAGCACCGGGCGGGCAATGTTTTCGGGCACGAGGGTTTGCAGAAAATACTTCTGCAGCGCATCCTGAAAACTCGAAAACATCGGGAACGCCGAGAACACCGCAAGCATCACCGTGACCAGCGGCACCAGCGAGACCAGCGTCGTGAAGGTCAGGCTGCTCGCGGTCAGCCCGAGGCGGTCTTCGCGGAAGCGGATGCGCAGCGTGCGCAGCGTGTCGAGCCAGGGCCAGGTCTGCAGCGTCTGGACCAGCTCGGGCACCTGCTTGCCCAATGTCGGCCTGGTCGTGGTCGAGCGTTTCATTGCTGGCATCATAGCCAGCGATGCATGCTCCGCCGATCGACCCGCGCCCGCTGCCCTCCTCTGTCGTCCGGACTCGTGCGGTCGCGGTCGGCAGCGTGCTCGCGCTGATCGCCCTCGGCCTGGCGTGGGAGCTGTGGCTCGTGCCGACCGGCAACCGCACGCTGGCGCTGAAGGTTCTGCCGCTGGTGCTGCCGCTCCCCGGGCTGCTGCGCTGCCGGATGGTCACGTATCGCTGGCTCAGCCTGATGGTGTGGCTGTACTTCACCGAAGGCATCGTGCGTGCGACGAGCGACCGCGGCCCGGGCGCGATCCTGGGCGCCATCGAGGTGCTGCTTTGCCTGCTGCTGTTCGCCGCGTGCGCGGCGCATGTGCGCTGGCGCTTGCGCGCTGCGAAGGAGTTGCCCGCATGAGCCTGACCGACGCGTTGCGCGCTGCGGTCGGCGCCGCGAACGTGCTGACGGAAGGCGACTTGTCGGCCTACGAGGTCGATTGGCGCAAGCGCTACCACGGCCGCGCGCTGGCCGTGGTGCGGCCTGCGTCCACCCTTGAAGTCGCAGCGGTCGTGCGGGCCTGCGCCGCGCACTTTGTAGCCATCGTCACGCAGGGTGGCAACACCGGGCTGGTCGGGGCGTCGATCCCCGATGCCAGCGGCGCGCAGGTGCTGCTGAGCCTGACGCGGATGAAACGGGTGCGTGCGATCGACGCGGCGAACCTGACGATGACGGTCGATGCCGGCTGCGTGCTGCAGGCGGTGCAGGAGTCTGCTGCCGCGCAGGGCCTGCTGTTCGCGCTGAGCCTGGCCGCCGAAGGCAGCTGCACGATCGGCGGCAACCTTGCCACCAATGCCGGTGGCACGCAGGTGCTGCGCTACGGCAATGCGCGCGAGCTGTGCCTGGGCCTCGAGGTCGTGAACGCCGCCGGCGAGGTGTGGGACGACTTGCGCGGCCTGCGCAAGGACAACACCGGCTACGACCTGCGCGACCTCTTCATCGGCAGCGAAGGCACGCTCGGCGTGATCACCGCCGCGACGCTGAAGCTGCACCCGCAGCCGGCCGCGCGGGGCACCGCGCTCGCGGCCGTCGCGTCGCTCGATGCGGCCGTCGCGCTGCTGCAGCTTGCGCGGGCGCGACTCGGTGCGGCACTGACCGGCTTCGAGGTCATGGGGCGCTCCGCGCTCGGTCTGGTGCGGACGCATTTCCCGCAGCTGGCGCAGCCGCTGCCGGCCAGCGACTGGACGGTATTGCTCGAACAGTCCGACAGCGAAAGCGAGGCGCATGCGAGGGCGCTGTTCGAAGGCTTGCTCGAGACTGCGCTGGAATGCGGCCTGATCACCGACGCAGCGGTGGC
>JANMAW010000217.1:0-3112 GCA_031360005.1 Rhizobacter sp. | reverse complement strand
TGTCGTCACTTGGTGCACCGGTGTCGCGACACGAATCGGCAAACGCCGGCCTTGTGCGGCGGGCCGTCGGTGGCCCGTGTCCATTGTGCTGAACACGCTTTCGAGCGATCAGGGTGCGCCGAATTCGGCGGCCCAGGTCAGGGCGACCACCGGCGACGAGAGGCCGCCGCGCAGCGACTTGACGTAGCCCGCACCGGCCGTGATGCGACTGTACCGGCCGAGGTCCCGACCGAGCCACCCCATCGGCTCCGCGCTGGCGCCGCGCGAAACACCATTCGTCATAACGCGAACTTAACAAGGCATCGGCAACACTCCGTCCGGCCTGTGATGCTCTTCAAATTGCTGTCAGGGGCGTCGTGCCACGAGCGACCGTCGGACGTGGTGCGTGCAGCGGTCGAGCAAGTCTCCAGCCCGTCAATGCAGGCGGGTTCGAGCGCCGCGGCGCGTCTCGCTTCGCGCCTCACAACCTTTCAATCCGAATGACTTTCACCGCTAACGAACGCTTCAAACCATGAGAGTCACCAGCATTTTCTGCGCGGCCGCGCTGGCACTCGGCGGCTGCGCCAGCTTCAAGCCGCAATCGATTTCGCCGGCTGCAAGCGCCGCCGCCTACGAGTCGCGCACGCTCGACGATCCGGAGTTGCGCGCATTCATTGAACGCAACACCAAGCGCGAACTCGCCGCATGGCCGCCGTCGCAGTGGGACCTCGAGCTGCTGACCCTGGCGGCCTACTACTACAACCCCGATCTTGATGTCGCGCGAGCGAAGTGGGGCGTGGCACAGGCTGGAGAGCTGACCGCCGGCATGCGACCCAATCCCACGATCAACGCCAACGTCCAGCGAAACGCGGACACCCCCAGCGGCACCTCGCCGTGGACACTCGGGTTGAACCTGGACATCCCGATCGAGACCGCCGGCAAACGCGGCTATCGCATCGAGCAGGCCCAGCATCTCTCGCAAGCAGCGCGTATTGCCATCGTCAGCACCGCCTGGCAGGTCAGGAGCCGCGTCCGCGGTGCATTGCTGGACCTGCACATCGCCCTGCAGACGCACGAGGTCTTGCTCGGGCAGCAGCGCTTGCAGCAAACCAATGTGTCGCTGCTGGAACATCGCCTGGCTGTCGGGATGGCTTCCACGCCCGAGGTCACGCTGGCGAGGATCGCCCTGACTCAAAGCACCCTGGCACTCAACGACGCAAAACGACTTCGGTCCGACGCGCGAACCCGGTTGGCTGGCGCCCTGGGCTTGAGCAGCGAGGCGCTAGAAGAGGTCGCGATCGCGCCGTATCCGTTGACTCAATTCCCCGCGGTGCCCACGAGCGAAGTGCGTGGGCAGGCGTTGCTCAATCGCGGCGACGTTCGCGGATCGCTGGCAGAGTTCGCAGCGAGCCAGAGCGCGCTGCAATTCGAAATCGCCAAACAGTTTCCCGATGTCCATCTCGGTCCGGGTTACTCCTGGGACCAGGGTGCGCGGAAGTGGTCGGTCGGGTTCTCGCTTGTCCTGCCTGTCTTGAATCAAAACGAAGGGCCGATTGCCGAGGCCCGGGCCCGACGCGTTCAGGCAGCCGCAAGTTTCAACGCCGCTCAGGCGCGCGCCATCGGCGAGATCGAGGTGGCGCTCGCCACCTATCGCGCGAGCCGCGAAAAGCTGCTGGCCGTGGAAGCGCTACGTGTCGAACAGAGCAGTCAGCTTCGCCGAGCCGAAGCGTCGCTCGCGGCTGGCGACACGGACCGGGTTGCGCTAGTAGGCACGCGGTTGGAACTGTCCCAGACCGCGCTGGCCCTTGCCGATGCAGAGGCGAAGACGCTGCAGGCCTGGGGCGCGGTGGAAGACGCGATGCAGTGGCCCTGGGCCGCGCCGGGTCTGCTTGCCACCGCCATTCAGAACAACCCCCGCCCCACGAAAGAAGACCAATGAATCGCAAATCACTGCTCCTGATCCCCATTGCAGTCGTCGTGGCAGGGCTGCTCGTGTTCGCATTCATTCAAGGACGGGCGGAGTTTGCCAAGGAGAAAGAGCGCGAGGCGCCGGTCAAGACGCCGTCGCGCGTGGCCACGGTCGGCCGCGAGGCGGTCATCACGATCGACAAGGCCACCCTTGCCAAGAGCGGCATCGTCCTGACGGCACTGAGCGCCAACACGAGCCCGCTGGAACAGCAGGCTTTCGCCGTGGTGTTGCAAGTGCAAGACCTGGCCACCGCCCGCAACGGCTACGCTGCGGCCAAGGCGCAGCTCGACAAGGCCAAGGCCAGTGTCGAACTGGCGCGCAAGGACTACCAACGGCTGAACCAGCTTCACAACGACGATCGAAACGTTTCCGACAAGGTGTTCCAGGCCGGTGCCGCCGCACTCGCCACCGAGCAAGCCAATGCACAGGCTGCGCAGGTGGCGTTGCAGACCGCTGCCAGCGGTGTGGTGCAGAGCTACGGTGAAACCATTGCCGGTTGGCTGGCCAGCGACTCGCCCACGCTCAAGCGCGTGTTGCAGCAGCAGGAGGTTCTCCTCCAGGTCACGCTGCCGATCGAAGCCGCCGGCGTGGTGCCGCCAAAGAGCATCAGGGTCCAGGCGGCAGACAACGTGTTCTCCTCGGCGACGCTGGTCGCGCGATCACCGCGCATGGATCCGCGGGTCCAAGGAATAAGCTTCCTGTACGTGGCGTCGGGTCAAACGCTGGTGCCAGGCATGAACGTCCAGGCGTTTTTGCCGACCCCCCGCGAGGCGACCGGGGTGGTCGTGCCGCAATCGGCCGTGGTGTGGTGGCAGGGCAAATCGTGGGTCTACGTGCAACGCAGCCCGGAGCACTTTGCACGCGTCGAAGTCTCGGCCGAGCAGCAAGTTAAGAACGGCTTGTTCGTTCGCGCCGGCCTTCGGCCCGACGATCAGGTCGTCGCCACTGGCGCGCAGTTGCTGTTGTCAGAGGAGTTCCGCTCGCAGATTCAGGTAGGTGAAGAAGGTGCGGGCAAATGAGCACGTCGGACAAGGGTTTGCTGCGTCGCGTCATCGGGTTTTCTCTGCAATTTCGCGGCGTGGTTCTGATTCTCGCGGCGGTACTCATCGGCTTCGGCCTGTTTTCATTGTCGCGGGCGAAGTACGACGTCTTTCCGGAATTCGC
>JANMAW010000213.1:0-2911 GCA_031360005.1 Rhizobacter sp. | reverse complement strand
GCGCCGGCGCAGAAGTCGGCCACCATCTCGCTGCGCTTGGCGCCGACGAGCAGCGCGAGCAACTGGCTGCCTTCGTCCTGGACCTCGACGTCGCCGCGCATGAAGACGTCGAGCTTGTGCAGCGCCGGCTTGCCCTGGACGCGCAGTCCGAGCGGCGAATACGGGGTGGGCAGCGCTTCGATGCCCTCGGCCTTGAACGCTGCCTTCACCTCGTCGCGCTTGGCCTTGAAGGTGTTGACGCGCAGATCCAGCGGTGCGCCGACGTTCATCGCCTCGACCAGCGGCCAGAACTGATCGGCGTGCGCCGCCTGCAGGCGCTGCGCCAGCCAATCCGGCAGGTTGTGGCGCAGTTTCTCGGGCAGTGCGTCGCGGTCGACGGTGCTCACCTGGGCGAGCCACTGCTGCTCGGTCTCGCTCAGCGCGGCGCGCAGGAAGCCCTCGTTGCCCTGCCATGCGAGCACCGCGAGGCGCCGTTCCATCTCGCCCTTGCCTGACTGCGCCAGATGCTGAAACAGCGCACGCTTGCGCAGCATCGTGTAGGTGGTTTCGGCCAACGTGTGGCGTTCGCGGCTGCCGAGCGTGCGGTGCTGACGGAAGAAGTCGGAGACGACGGCATCGGCCGGGTGTTGCAGTTGCAGAACCTGGTGAACCAGTTCGGTGGCGAGTTCGAGCAGGGCGTTCGGGTGCATCGAAAGATTATCCTTGGCGCATGAGCGAGACTGACCCGATCGCACTGCCCCCCATCCCGCTCGGCCGCTACGGACATTCCAAGCGCCGCGAATGCGATGCCATCGGCGTCGCACCATGACGAAGCTGTTCGTCCACCTGCGCGCCCATCTGCACCTGGCAGTTACCGGGATGCTCGGGCTCATCGCCGGCATCGCCATTCCGGACATCCGCAGCCCCGTCGGCCGCTGCCTGCTCGGCTGGAACGTGGGCGTGTGGGTGTACCTCGCCTGGACCGCGTGGACCATGATGCATTCCGACCAGGCTCATCTGAAACGCGTCGCCAAGGCACAGGCCGAGAGTGCCACCACGGTGCTGGTGATCGTGGCGGTGGCGGCGCTGGCCAGTTTCGGCGCGATCTTCGTCGAACTCTCTGCCGCCAAGGCCGCCGGTGCGCACCATGCGTTGCCCCACGTGCTCTTCACTCTCAGCACCGTGACCGCTTCGTGGCTGCTGGTGCCGACGCTATTCTCGCTGAACTACGCGAGCCTGTACCACGTCGGCTCGCAGGCCGGGGACGGGCTGAAGTTCCCCGATGAAGGTGAATCCTTCGAGCCCGACTACAGCGACTTCCTCTACTTCTCGTTCACGATCGCGGTCGCATCCCAGACCTCAGACGTCACCGTCACGAACCGCGCGACGCGACGCCTCGTGCTGCTTCAGTCGGTGCTGTCGTTCGTGTTCAATACCACCATCCTTGCATTCACGATCAACATCGCGGCGAGCCTGCTGTGATCCGCGCGCATCAGCGCAGCAGTTGCGGCTCGCCTCTAGTGTGCGTAACGACGCCATCGGCGACATTCAGCAGGTCGTGCACCAGCCAGCGCAGCGCCCGCGGGTACAGCACATGCTCGCGTTCGAGCACCCGCGCCGCCAGAAGCTCGGGCGTGTCGTCCGGCAGCACCGGCACCACCGCCTGCGCGATGATCGGGCCGAAGTCGAGCGCGGGCGTGACGAAGTGCACCGTCGCCCCCGCCAGCTTGCAACCCGCCTCGATCGCGCGCCGGTGCGTGTGCAGACCGGTGAACGCCGGCAGCAGCGATGGGTGCACGTTGACCAGGCGCCCCTCGAACCGCTCGACGAAGCCATCGGACAGGATTCGCATGAAGCCGGCCAGTGCCACGACGTCGGGCGCGTAGCCCTCGAGCACGCGCGCCAGCTCGGCATCGAACGCCGCTCGCGACGCGAACGCCGTGTGATCGACGACGCTGGTATCGATGCCATGCCGGCGCGCGACCTCCAGGCCCTGCGCGTCGGCGCGGTTGCTGATCACCGCGGCGACGCGCGCATTCCAGTGTTCGGCCGCGCACGCGCGAACGATGGCTTCCATGTTGGAGCCGCGACCGGAGATCAGGATGGCGATTCGCTTCACGGGGCGCGCAGTGTAGCCGTCCGCCCTTTCCGGCGGCGAAGTTGCGAGGGTTGCAGTGGCGCGCGCAACTGCGCTGCGGCGCTAACGGGCAGCGAGCGCCGCGAGCGCGTCGCTCACGTCCTGCGCGCTGATGCCATCGCCGCGCGACACCGGGGCCTCCGCGAGCGCCGCGGCAGCGCCGGTCTTCAATCGCGCGACCCACTGGCCTGCATCACGCCCCGAATCGAACCCGGCACTTTGCAGCAGCAAGCGCCCGTCGGCCGCTGCGAGCTTGAAGTAGAACCTGCCGTCGGTGTCGCGGTACTGCTTGAACATCGGCAGCGCCGCCTTCGTCGTTGGCGCGCCGGCTGCGCCGGGCGCCGCGGCGGCCACGGCCACCATGCGGCGCAGACCGACGGCGTCGCGCAGCACCGACAGGAAGGGCGCGGCCACCGCACGCGCCTTGCGCGCCCCTTCGAGCAGCGTCGCCTCGATTCGATGGGGGTGCGCGATCAGCTCGGCGTAGCGCGCGCGCATCGGGGCGATGTCGCGCTCGATGCGCTCGACGACCACGGCCTTCGCGTCGCCCCAGGCCATGCCGGCGCGCAGGTCGGCACGCAGCGCAGCACGCTCGGCGTCATCGGCAAAGGCGTCGAAGATCGCGACCAGTTGCGAGCCGTCCGGATCCTTCGACTCGCCCGGCGCGCGCGAATCGGTCACGACGCGCGCCAGCGCCTCGCGCAGCCCTTTCGCGCCGCCCTCGAACAGCGGCACCGTGTTGTCGTAGCTCTTGCTCATCTTGCGGCCGTCCAGACCCGGCAGCGTCGCGACGCG
>JANMAW010000173.1:0-2692 GCA_031360005.1 Rhizobacter sp. | reverse complement strand
AGCCGGTCGAGCGCATCGGCCGACAACGTCTTGTGCGGCAGGCCGCTGCGCCGCGCGATGTCTTCGGCCAGCGTCTCGACCAGCGCCTCGAGGTCGGCGAGCCGATCGCGCAGCGCGGGCAGGCGGATCGGCAGCACGTTGAGCCGGTAATAGAGGTCGGCGCGGAAGCTGCCCGCGGCCACCATCGCGGGCAGGTCGCGGCTCGTCGCGGCGATGATGCGCACGTCGATGCGCTGCACCTGGTTGCTGCCGAGCGGCTCGACCTCCTGCTCCTGCAACACGCGCAACAGCTTGCTCTGCAACGCCAGCGGCATGTCGCCGATCTCGTCGAGCAGCAGGGTGCCGCCGTCGGCAATCCTGAACTTGCCGTCGCGGCCCTTGCGCTCGGCACCGGTGTACGCGCCGGGCGCGACGCCGAAGAACTCGGCCTCGAGCAGCGTCTCGGGCACCGCGGCGATGTTGACGGCGATGAAGGGCCTGGCGGCGCGCGCGCTGGACGCATGGATGCCGTGCGCGAGCAGTTCCTTGCCGGTCCCGGTTTCGCCGAGCAGCAGCACCGTGCTGTCGGTCTGGGCGACGCGGCGCGCCTGGCGCTTGACCTCGACCGCCAGCGCGCTCGCGCCGATGAAGCTCGCCACCGTGTGCTTGGGGCGGCGCTCGCGCGTCAGGTGGGCGGCCAGCTGCTCGCGCGCCTCGACGAGCTCGCGCTCGAGCCGCGCGAACTTGGCGGTCAGCGGTCGCATCGTCGTCTCGGGATGGTCGAGCAGCACCATGCCCATCGCGCCGATCACCGTGCCGGTCGCGTCGCGCAGCGGCAGCCGGCTGACGAGAAAGGTGCCGGCCTTGTTGCTGAGCAGGTCGACGAGGATCGGCTGGCCGCTGTCGATCACCTGCGCCATCAGTGTGTTGGGCACGACCTCCTCGACGAGCCGGCCGACGAAATCGGACTCCTCGCGCTCCAGCGCCGGCAGGAACTGCTTGTAGCCTTCGCTGATCCAGACGATGCGGTGCGCGCGGTCGACCACCATCATGCCCATCGCGGTGCTCGCCAGCGTCGCGAACATGCTTTGCGCCGCGAGCTTGAGCAGGCCATCGGCGTCGGCAGGCAGGGGGTCGGCTGGGGTCGGCATATGGGTCATGGCGCTGCGGTCCGCCGGGACTGTAGCGCGTCACAATCCGAGGGTTCCCTGCATTGACGCTGTGCGCCGGGCGCACGCATGCTTTCCCCTGCCATGATGATGGAGCCCCCATGAACACCGATCCGAATCGCCGCCGCCTGCTTCAAGCCGCGGCGGGCGCGTTGACCCTGGCAAGCCCGCTCGTTCACGCGCAGGCCGCTTGGCCGGCGCGCCCCGTCACCTTCATCGTGCCGTTCCCCAGCGGCGGCGGCACCGATGCTTTCGCGCGCCCGCTGTCGGCCCAGCTCACGCGCAGCCTGGGCAAGCAGGTGATCATCGACAACCGCGGTGGTGCCGGCGGCACGCTGGGCGCGACGCTCGCGGCCAAGGCTGCGCCCGATGGCTACACTTTCTTCATGGGCGCGGTGCATCACACCATCGCGCCGTCGATGTACCCGAAGCTCGACTACAAGCTCGAGACCGACTTCATCCCGGTGGGCCTGATCTCGAGCGTGCCTCAGGTCATCGTCGTGAACCCGCGGCGCGTGCTGGTGGCCGACCTGAAAGGCTTTCTCGACCACGTGCGCCGGAACCCCGGCAAGCTCAATTACGGGTCGGCCGGCAACGGCACCTCGCACCACCTGGCGGGCGAACTCTTCAAGCTGCAGACCAAGACCTTCATCACCCACATCCCGTACCGCGGCGCCGGCCCGGCGCTGCAGGATCTGATCGGTGGCCAGGTCGACGTGATGTTCGACGGCCTCGGTTCATCGGCAACCCACATCAAGAGCGGGCGCATCAAGGCGCTCGCGGTGGCGTCGCAAAAGCGTGCGCCGGGTTTTGCCGATGTGCCCACCTCGGTCGAGGCGGGTGTGCCCGCCTATCAGGTGGCCACCTGGTATGGCCTGTGGGCGCCGAAGGGCACGCCGATGGAGATCGTCGACCAGATGCAGGCCGAGATGCGCAAGGCCTTCGCGACCCCCGAGTTGCAAAGCGCCTGGAACGGCCTCGGCACCGAGACGCCGAACCTGTACGGCGACGCGTTCGGAAAGTTCGTCGGCGGCGAGATCAAGCGCTGGGCCGAGGTCGTGAAGGGCTCCGGCGCCAAACTCGACGGATGACCCGAAGCATCACCACTCGTGCCGTCGCCGGCGATGGCGACTTTCATCATGCGCGACAACTCTGCCGAGCGCGATGTGCGCGCTTCCACTGCGCGACGACACCGGCCACCGCGAGGCGGCGACCGACCTGATCTCACGGCGGCGCGCGCGCTTTGGGGGCGATTGAAATGCACCCTGTCCTGGCTGCCCCGATGACGCAGAACGCCAACCTCTTCAGCGCGCTGCGCAGCGCCTTCCCGGCCGACCTCGACGCGACCGCCGTCGAATGCGCCGACGGCGACGCGCTGCGGTACTCGTGGCTCGACCTCGATCGCGGCACCGCGATGCTCGCGAACCTGCTCGAATCGCTCGACCTGCCCCCCGGCAGCCGGATCGCGGTGCAGGCCGCGAAGTCGGTCGAGGCCTTGATGCTGTACCTGGCGGTGCTGCGCGCCGGCTACGTGTACCTGCCGC
>JANMAW010000252.1:0-2604 GCA_031360005.1 Rhizobacter sp. | reverse complement strand
GCGGTCGTGACCTTGCTGACGATGGACTTCTACCTGCCGGGTGGCTTGATCGCCGGCACCGGCGACCTGACGACCGCCCGCACCGCAGGCTTCACGACGCTGGTGTTCACCAGCCTGTACACCTGCTTCACCGCGCGCTCGGACACCGCCAGCGCATTCGCCCACCTGTTCAGCAACCGCTGGCTCTGGGGTGCCGTGGCACTTTCGCTGCTGCTGCAGGTGGCGGTCGTCCACGTCCCGTTCCTGAACCTCGCCTTCGGCACCGCGCCGCTCTCGCTGGCCCAGTGGGGGGTGTGCGCAGCAATGGCCGGCGTGGTGCTGGTCTACAGCGAGCTGCAGAAGCTGCTGCGGCGCCGCTGGGGCGGGTGAACGATGCGGTTCGAGATCGCGGCCGACCTCGCCAAACTCGGCCTCTTCATCGCCTGTGCGTACCTGCTGCTCGGCGCCTATGCGCGGCGGCGCAGGCCGCAGTGGACCGAGCACCTGACGCGCAGGCGACTGGCCGTCCTCGGCATCCTGACGTTGGCCGTGGCCGCCATCAAGCTGATCGAGGACGTGGTGGCCAAGGAGTCGGGCCCGGTCGACGAAGCCATCCTGTGGTTCATCCGCGAACGTGTGCCGGCCGCGCTGCACGGCGGCTTCGCGATGGTCACGCTCAGCGGCTCGGCAGGGTTTCTGCTGCCGGTCGCCGTATTGGCGGTGCTGGCGCTGCTCGTCGCCCGGCGCCGCTTCGAGGCCCTGCTCGTCGGCACGTCGATGCTCGCGGCGACGCTCGTCGTCTGGGCACTGAAAGCCGTCGTCGGCCGCGCCCGGCCTGCGCTGTGGGAAACGCAGTGGTACTGGGGATCGAGTTTTCCGAGCGGCCACACCCTCGGCACCGCCGCGTTCTCGACCGCTGCCGCGCTGTGCGTGGCGCGTATCTGGCCGCGCGCCGGAACGCTGGCGATGGCGCTTGCGGTGCTGTGGACCGGCGCGGTCGCCGTCTCCCGTCTCGTGCTCGGCGTGCACTGGCCGTCGGATGTGCTGGCCGCGCTGTGCCTGGGCGCCTTCATTCCGCTGCTCATCAGCGTGGCGAGCGATCTCGGCGATGGCCACGCGGGCAGCGGGGCGCCCCTTGTCTGAAAGTCAGCCCGACTGTCCCGTGCCGGATGACGTGATCGAGCAAGCGGATGGCGTACTGCTGCTGGGCGCTGCCGGCGACGGCGCACCGGGTGCTGCCGCCTCGCCGAACAGCAGCTCGCGCATTCGGTCCCGTTCCGCGGCGCTCGGCCAGGCGGGATTTGCAGGAGCGCCCGCCCGTGTGGATGCGGTGGGTGCGTGCGCCGGATCGACCCGCCCCTGCGCATCGAAATGCAGCCGGCTGTAGGTCTCGTTGACGACGGCGTCCGGCGCTCCGTCCTTCAGGCGCACATACCAGTCGGCCACGCGCAAGGTCTCACCGGCCATCGCGTCGGCCGTTGCCTCGCCGCGCGCCAGCGCGACGTACAGGGAATGGGGCAACGGGTGGACGCCACGGCTTTCGTCGAGCAGGAAGACATACGAGGCATGCGCGGCGGCCTGCGCTGCGCCGCCGGCACTGCAGTCCGGTGCGGCTCGAGCCGTGGCATCGGCCGAGCTGTACACCGGCGCGAAGCCACCCCCGGGCGTGCGGAAGTTGGTGGTCTGCCCCTGGTACAGCCGCGCGGCCACCCACTGCACTGCGCCGTCGTAGGTGTAGGCGCGCAGATCGAACTTCATGGCCTTCGTGCCTGCGGTGGCGCCGGCCGCCGTATCGGACGCCATCGCTGTTGCGTCGTCGAGCATCCGCTGCCCTGGCGCGACGATGGCCTGGGCCACGTAGTCGCCGGCCAGGATGTCCTGCCAGACCCGTCTCGTCAGCTTGTCGCCGCGATACGCCGCGCGGCTGCCGAAGCCCGCGACGGGCTTGAAAAACAGGCCGCGGCGCGCGTCCCACAAGCGCTGTGCATCGGCGGCGTCGACCACCTCGGTGCGCGGCACATGCGCCAGCAGGATCTGCTGCGTCGCTTCGGGCACGCCCAAAGCCTGCAGCCGGGCTGCATCGCTGAACAGGGCAAGCTGGCGCTTGTCGGCGTACAGCGCGTGGGCCTGCGGATGCGGTGTCAGCACGACGGCCTGCTGCAGATAGGCTTCGCGCAGCGCGGCGCTGCCCGGCTGCTCGAGGTAGAAGTCGGTGAGCCGGTTGTAGACCAGATCGATGGCCAGCTCGCCATGCCACAGCACGCCGTCGCGCCACTCGAGCGCGCCCGGATCGGCGATGACCGTGCGCAGGCCGTGGCGCTCGAACAAGCGCTGGAACAGCAGGAACTCGGGGTAGAGGTACTGCTGCTCGGGCGCCACGTCGACGATGGCAATGCTCGCCAGCGGCCTTTCTTGCGTGCCCAGCGTGGCCGGGTCGGCGCGAGCGGCCATCTGCCATTCGCGCCGAAACATGTCGACGATGCGGTGCTCGAAAGCGTCCACGTCGGCCAGCGTCGGCACCATCGTCTGCACCACCGCGCAGCAGGCCCGGTGCGCCCGCGCGAGCACGGCGTTGAGCATCGCACCGCCGGCGTTGGTGTTGACCTCGATCAGCCCGAGGTGACC
>JANMAW010000146.1:0-9799 GCA_031360005.1 Rhizobacter sp. | reverse complement strand
GCGACGGTGCCGCCAGCCGCGGCGGCCAGCATCGTCATCGACAGCTGCGATGTGTAGAACACCGCGATCACGGCGATCGCGCCCAGGTCGTCGATGATCGCCACCGCCGTCAGGAACACCTTCAGCGAGGCCGGCACGCGCGAGCCCAGCAGCATCAGGACGGCGAGCGCGAACGCGATGTCGGTGGCGATCGGGATCGCCCAGCCGCGCAGCGCCACCGGGTCGGCATGGTTCAGCGCTGCGTAGATCAGCGCCGGCACGATCATCCCGCCTATCGCCGCCACCGCGGGCATCGAAGCCTGCTTCACCGACGCGAGCTCACCGGCCAGCACCTCGCGCTTGATCTCCAGCCCGACGAGGAGGAAGAACACCGCCATCCACAGGTCGTTGACCCAAAGCAGCAGCGGTTTGGACAGCGCCAGCGCGTCGTTGCCGATGCGCACTTCGCCGCGCAACTCGACGAACTCGCGGTACAGCGGCGCCAGCGACGAGTTGCTGAAGACCAGCGCGACGACGGCCGCGAACGCCAGCACGATGCCGCCCGCCGACTCGGAGGCGATGAAACGGCGAATGCTGCTGATCAAGGCGCTCCCGGGTTCAGTAAACTTCGCGGGCATTGTCGGCGAGCCTTGCGATCGATCCCGCCGCGGCCACCACCGAATTCATCACCGGGGCTTCGAGCATGACCACGACCATCCGCTATGCCGACCTCGTCGAGAGCGTCGCCGGCGCGCTGCAGTACATCAGCTACTACCACCCCGCCGACTACATCGCGCACCTCGCGCGCGCCTACGAGAGCGAGCAGAGCCCGGCCGCGAAAGACGCGATCGCGCAGATCCTGACCAACTCGAAGATGTGTGCCGAGGGCCGCCGCCCGATCTGCCAGGACACCGGCATCGTCAACGTGTTCCTGACCATCGGCATGGAGGTTCGCTTCGAAGGCTTTCCGGCCGGCATCGAGGATGCCGTCAACGACGGGGTGCGCAAGGGCTATCTGAACCCCGACAACGTGCTGCGTGCCAGCATCGTCGCCGACCCGCACTTCGAACGCAAAAACACGAAGGACAACACGCCCGCGGTGACCCACATGACGCTGGTGCCGGGCAACACGGTCGATGTGCAGGTCGCGGCCAAGGGGGGCGGCAGCGAGAACAAGAGCAAGTTCGTGATGATGAACCCGAGCGATTCGCTGGTCGACTGGGTCATGAAGACGGTGCCGACGATGGGTGCGGGCTGGTGCCCGCCGGGCATGCTCGGCATCGGCATCGGCGGCACGGCCGAGCGCGCAATGTTGATGGCCAAGCAGAGCCTGATGCAGGACATCGACATGCACGAGCTCAAAGCGCGAGGGCCGCGCGATAAAGTGGAGGAGTTGCGCATCGAGCTGTGCGACAAGATCAACGCGCTGGGAATCGGCGCGCAGGGCCTCGGAGGATTGACCACGGTGCTCGACGTGAAAATCGCGATGTTCCCGACGCACGCGGCGGGCAAGCCGGTCGCGATGATCCCGAACTGCGCGGCGACACGCCACGCCCACTTCCTGCTCGACGGTTCTGGTGCGGCATACCTGGAGCCGCCGAGCCTGGACCTCTGGCCCGACGTGAAGTGGGCGCCCGACTACAACCGGTCGAAGAAAGTGAACCTCGACACGCTGACCAGGGAAGAAGTGGCGGCGTGGAAGCCCGGCGACACGCTGCTGCTGTCCGGCAGGATGCTGACCGGCCGCGATGCCGCGCACCAGCGCATCCAGGACATGCTGGCCAAGGGCGAAAAGCTGCCGGTGGACTTCAGCAACCGCGTGATTTATTACGTCGGACCGGTCGACCCGGTGCGCGACGAAGTCGTCGGCCCGGCCGGCCCGACCACCGCGACGCGCATGGACAAGTTCACGGAAATGATGCACGCGCAAACCGGTTTGATCGGCATGATCGGCAAGGCCGAGCGCGGCCCGGTCGCGATCGAGGCGATCAGGAAGCACAAGAGCGCCTACCTGATGGCGGTCGGCGGTGCGGCCTACCTGGTCTCGAAAGCGATCAAACACGCCAGCGTCGTCGGCTTCAATGATCTGGGCATGGAGGCGATCCACGAGTTCGACGTCAAGGACATGCCGGTGACGGTGGCGGTCGACTCCAATGGCGTCTCGGTGCACGAGACGGGTCCGAAGGAGTGGGAGGCACGCATCAAATCGAGCATCGGCCGGATCCCCGTGGTGGCGAACTGAGACGTCGCTCGCCCTGGGCGGCAACTCGACCGGGCCAGGCCGCATCTCGCGCGCAACCGCGTTGCGCGAGCCCGCCGCGCAGCCGGCATCCGCCCGGCCCGCTGTCGACGGTCGCGATCGAACTATGCTTGTTTTTCCTGAGGCAGGCTGGAAGAAGGAGCACGGGGCGGCCGCGCATCGTTCGCCGCAGCAACGAACGCATAGGAAATGCCACGAAAAGTGTCGAACGCGGGATGCGGCGGCCGACGTTGAACCCAGTGCTCGCGCTCGATGATGTATTCCTGCAGCAGCACCGGAACCCCGGTTTCACTGTCGCGCAAAACCAGATCGGAAGTCGACATCCCGACGGCGCCCATCAGCGAGCAGGATCCACGGTTCGCCGGCGCGCACGCGCCGACCAGGCGTTGCACATCGGAAAGCGCGAACGCCGCATCGACACACAGCCTGCCCAGTTCAGCGCTGTAGCGCCCGTGCCAGAACCGATCGTGGATCCACACCCCCATTTCAAGCGTGCCGGACTGGTCGCGGTAAGGTTGGAAGCGAAACAGCCCGATCCACTCTCCAGTGGACTTTACAACTGCCGATAACGCAGTCAGGCGCCCCTTGAATGCGGCATCGACGATGAGATCCATCCGCTCGAGCACGGATGTTTCGAGTTCCGGTTGCGGCCAGAGCAGGTGCCTGTTGAAGAGCGGGTTACGGGTCGCATGGAACAGCGGCCAGGCATCGGCCAGCGACGCCGGCCTCAGCGCGATGCGGCGGCTGTGCGCTCGTTGGAGATTCAAACTGAGTTCCGTAAAGTCGAATGCCATGAGTTTTCCCGGGAAATGGGGTCTGGCAGCGTTGAAACGAGCGCACGTAACTAGCAAGGAAAGGCAGGGTTGTCCATGATTCGCGAAGCCGTCGAAAAGGTGTTGGGTTATGTGGGCGAGATGGATCTGACGACGCTGTTGGCGCAAGCAGGCGAGGCGGTCGTGTATGTGGATCATGACTGGGTCGTGCGATATTGCAACGATGTGTATCTTGAAAACATCAAATTGAAACGAAGCGAGGTAGTAGGCAGGACGCCGTTCGATTACCAGCCATCGTTCGAGCGGTCGATCTTTTTCGAAAGCATCGAGCGGTGCCGGCAGGACCGCAAGCCGATCGCCCGGATCGGCTACTCGACGGTGCTGCAGCGCTGGCTGATGGTCCGCGTCTTTGCGGTCCACGAAGGCATGATGATGCTGGCGAACGATGCCTCGGAAAGCGTCGTGAAGCAGTACCACCTGGCTGCCCAAGTCATCAAGGACACGCTGACCGGCCTCCCGAACAAGCTTGGACTGGTGCAGGACATGGAAGCGCTGGTCGGGCATGGTGCGCCGTTTTCGCTGACGGTACTGGGGCTCAACCGGTTCCGCAGCGTGAATGACGCGCTCGGGTACGCCGGCGGTGACATGGTGTTGCTTGAGCTGGCGTCGCGACTGCAGACCGGCACGATCACAGGCGAGACTTTGTACCGCCTGAACGGCGACGAGTTCGCCGTGCTCAGCAAGCACAGTGTCGAAAGATGCACGGAGCGGGTCAAGGCATTGCAGACGATCGCCGAGGAAGCGGTCACGCTGTACGGCCAGAGCTTCGTGATGGGTGCGAGCGCCGGCGCGGTCGCCTACCCGAGGGACGGCGCCGAGCCGGAAGGCTTGCTCAGACGTGCCGCGCTCGCGTTGCGGCAGGCCAAACACCTGGGCCGCGCGGGCGTCGTCTTCTACGAAGTGGGCCTGGAGGCGCAGACGAAGTTCCGCGCCGAGCTCGAGGCCGAGTTGAGACTCGCCATCAAGTCGCAGCAACTCCTGCTGGAGTTGCAACCGCAGGGCTGCCTGAAGAGTGGCGAAGTCATCGGCGCGGAAGCATTGATCCGTTGGGCGCACCCGCAGCGCGGCAAGGTGTCGCCGGCGGATTTCCTGCCGCTGGCTCACGAATGCGGGCTGATGGGTTCGATTGACCGACTCGTGTTGGGAGAAGCGCTGAAACTCATCGCGGAGATGAAGCGTCGCGGCCTGGAGATTCCCGTCAGCATCAACCTGTCAGTCGACTCGCTGGCCGACACGTCCATGGTCGACCATGTTCGCCAGGCGCTGACCGAAGCCAACATCGAGCCGGGGCTGCTCGAGGTGGAAATCCCCGAGGGCGCACTGATGAAAGACGTGGACTCCAGCGCGCAGGTCCTGGAAGGCCTCAGCCAGATGGGCATACGCATCAGCGTTGACGACTTCGGGACCGGATACTCGTCGTTCGCCTACCTCGCACGATTCCCGGTTCACGCGCTGAAGATCGATCGATCGTTCGTCAGCGAGATGACCCACAGCGAAGCGAGCCACAAGATCGTGAAGGGGATGGTGCGGATGGCGCACTCCCTTCAGCTGGCCGTCATCGCCGAGGGCGCCGAAACGCCGGAGCAGATCGACATGCTGAAGAAGCTGCGATGCGATGCGGTGCAAGGCTACGGCTACGGCAAGCCGATGGGGCTGGAGAGCCTGCTTGCCTTTGCACAGGCTCACAAGGCGCAGCGAACGCCGATGAGTCCGCTGACCATCTGAAGCTCCACAAGCGCAGCAGCGATGTGAGCGCAGTCGGCAGCGCCCCGCCCGCACCGACTCGGGCAGGTGGCACGCCTGGGGCAGAATGCGCCCTTCTGAAAGGGACCCGGTTGAACACTGAAGCCAGTGTGTTGAAGCCCATCGACGCGATCCGCCGCGACGAACCCGGCACGGGCCGATCGGGAGACCGCTTCACCTGGATCGAGGTCGTTGCGGTGTTCGCGATTCTGAGTGGCGCCTTCATGGTGGTGCTGGATTTCTTCGTGGTGATCGTGGCGTTGCCCGCGATCCAGCGCGAACTCGGATCGACCCACGCGATGCTCGGTCTGGTCGTCGCCGGCTATGCAACGGCGACCGCAGCCGGACTGGTGGCGGGTGGTCGGCTCGGCGATATCTTCGGGCGCAAGAAAGTTCTGCTGATCGGTCTTGCGTTCTTCACCGCAGCCTCGGTCGGCTGCGGGCTGGCCCAGTCCACGGCGGTTCTCGTGGCGATGCGCGTACTGCAGGGATTGTCGGGGGCGTTGGTGCAACCGCAGGTTCTGGCGTTGCTCGGTGTGAGCTTCACCGGCGCCAAGCGTTCCAGGGCGTTCGCCTGGTACGCGATGGCGATGGGCGTCGCTGGCGTGGCGGCCCAGCTGATCGGCGCCCTGGTGATCGAAGCCGACCTCGGCGGCACGGGCTGGCGCGGTTGCTTCCTCATCAACCTGCCGATCGGCCTGGCGGCTCTGGCGCTGACCGCGCTGACGATCCGGGAAACGGGCAAGACACGCGACGTCTCGCTGGACTGGCTGGGAATCAGCCTGGTCGGCGCGACGTTGTCGATGCTGGTGCTTGCGCTGACCTACGGTCGCGACAGCGGCTGGCCGGTCTGGTCGTTCGCGTTCATCGCGGCGGCGGTGGCGTGCGTCTTCGTATTCGCATGGCATGAAAACAGGTTGGGCGCAGCGGGCGGCATGCCGATGATCCCGGGCCGATTGCTGGCGGCACCCGGATTCGCCATCGGCGTGCTCGCGGTGTTCGTGTTCTACACCGGCATTGCGTCGTTCTATTTCGTGCTCGGGCTGCACCTGCAGCAGGCGCGTGGCCTGCAACCAATGGGTTCGGGCCTGCTGTTCGCGGTGCTTGGCAGCGCATTCTTCATCTGCTCCATGCTCGGCAAGCGCATCGATAGCTGGCTCGGCAATGCCGCGATGTTCGCCGGCGCCGGGGTCATGGCGCTCGGGCATGTGTGGCAGTTGGCGGTCGATGTCGGCGGCGGTGGCGTGGCATGGATCATTCCGGGCCTGCTGGCGCAAGGCGCGGGCATCGGGATGGTCATGGCGCCGCTGGTGGCAATGGTCGTGGCAGCGGCGCCGGGCAGCGACGCCGGCGTCGCTTCGGGCGTGTTGGCGACGGTGCAGCAGGTCGGAAATGCGCTTGGCGTGGCGCTGATATCGGCGGTCGTCGCGATGGCCGCCACGGGCACTTCGCAGCCTGTCGCGATCAGCGGGTTCTCGCTCGCAATGCTCTATCTGATCGCGGTGTGCGCTGCGCTTGGCTGGGTCCTGCGGCGAGTGCGTGACGCGAGGCCGCGGCACGGCTGAAGCGGCCTCGCGCGCCGCGTCGCAGGCCGCGCGATACCTGCGCGGGCGTCGGGAGGAGCGCGCTGCGTGAAGCCGGCGGTTTCATCCGCGTGGATGGTGCTGCCCATGCAGCAACTTCAACCTCTCGCGCGCGACGTGGGTGTAGATCGTCGTCGTCGAAATGTCGGCATGGCCGAGCAGCATCTGCACCGCGCGCAGGTCGGCGCCGTGGTTCAGCAGGTGGGTCGCGAACGCGTGCCGCAGCGTATGCGGCGACAGCGGCACCTGCACGCCGGCGCGCAGCGCATGCGCCTTGATCAGCTTCCAGAACATCTGGCGCGTCATCGGCCCGCCGCGGCCGGTCACGAACAGCGCGTCGCTGGCCTGGCCTTTCAGGATCTGCGCGCGGCCTTCTTTCGAATAGCGCGTCAGCCATGCATGCGCCTCCTCGCCGAACGGCACCAGCCGTTCCTTCGCGCCCTTGCCGGTGACGCGCAGCGCGCCGTCGCTCAGGCTCAGGTGCACGCTCTTGAGCGTGACGAGTTCGCTGACGCGCAAACCGCTCGCGTACATCAGCTCCAGCATCGTGCGGTCGCGCAGTCCGAGCGGCGTGTTGGCGTCGGGCGCGCCGAGCAAGGTCTCGACCTGCGCCTCGCTCAGCGTCCTGATGAAGCGCGGCGTCTGCTTCGAGCTCAGCAGCTTCAGCGTCGGGTCGGTGCCGGTCAGGTGCTCGCGCAGCGCCCAGCGAAAGTAGCGCTTGAAGACCGTCAGGCGCCGGTTGCTGCTGGTCGCCTTGCTGCCGGCGTGGCGCCAGACGCGGTATTCGAGCAGCTCGATGTCGCGCGTGGCATCGATGGCGATCGCGTGCGTCGCCGCGAGCCAGTCGGCGTAGAGCGCCAGGTCGCGGCGATACGCGGCGAGCGTGTTCGACGCCAGGCCATCCTCGATCCACAACGCGTCGACGAATCGGTCGATCGACGCCTGGCTGTCATCGCGCGCGACGGTGGCCAGGGCCTCACTCCAGCGTCAGCTTCTGCAGCTTCACGACTCTCTTGTAGACCTCGTATTCGGCGACGATCTGCGCCGCGAACTGCTCGGGCGTGTTGGCGACGATCAGCGAGCCGGTCTCCTCGATGCGTCTCCTGACGGCCGGGTCTTCGAGCGCTTTCCTGACCGCACCGCTGACCTTGTCGACGACCTCCTTCGACAGGCCCTTCGGCCCGTAGATGCCGTAGTAGGCCATGCGGTTCACCGGCTCGAGGCCGACTTCCTTGAACGTCGGCACGTTCGGCAATTGCGACAGCCGCTGCGGCGCGGCGACGACGATCGCGATCAGCCGGCCGTCCTTGATGAAGGGCAGCGCCGACGGCAGGTTGTCGAAGATCATCGGCACCTGGCCGGCCACCGTGTCGTTCAGCGCCGGGCCCGCGCCGCGGTACGGAATGTGCGTGACGAAGGTTCCCGACAGGTTTTTGTACAGCTCCATCTGCAGGTGGCCGATGCCGCCGGTCCCCGAGCTGGCGAAGCTGTACTTGCCGGGGCTCTTCTTCAGCTCGGCGAGAAAGCCCTTGTAGTCGCGCGCTGGGAAGCTCGGATGCACCGCGATCACGTTCGGCGTCGCGGCGACATTGATGATCGGCGTGAAGTCGGTCAGCGGGTTGTATGCGAGCTTCGGGTTGATCGCCGGGTTCGCGGCGGTGGTCGAGACCGTTGCCATGCCGAGCGAGTAGCCGTCGGGCGTCGCCTTCGCCGTTTCGGTGGCCCCGATCGATCCGCCGCCGCCGGCCTTGTTCTCGACGATCAGCGGTTGCCCGAGCGGCCCGCCGATTTTTTCGGCCACCACCCGCGCAATGATGTCGGTGGTGCCGCCCGGCGCGAACGGCACCACCAGCCTCACCGGCTTGTTCGGGTAGGCCTGCGCCCAGGCGCCGCCGGCGGCTGCCAGCAGCGCGGCGCTGCAGGCGGCGATCAGAATTCTGCGTTGCATCGGTTCGGTCTCCGTCGATGATTCAGGCGCCAGTCTAGAGCCTTCGCACAAGCCGCTTCAGAGCGATCACCCTGAGGCCCGCGACCCGCTGGCACACTCGGCGCGTGTCGAACGCGTTGCTGCTGCTGCCCGACTTCCTGCTGATCGTGCTCGGCTTCGTGCTGTGCCGTCGCAGCGCCCTCGACCGCCCGGTCTGGGAGGCCGCCGAGCGCCTCGTTTACTACCTGCTGTTCCCGGTGCTGCTGTTCAACTCGATCCTGAAGAGCCCGCTGCAGCCGGGCCAGACGCTGAGCCTGGCCGCGGCCAGCGTCGGCACCGTCGCCTGCGGCGTGCTGATCGCGCTGGCGCTCGCGCGTCTGCCCGGCATCGACGCGCGACTGCATGCCTCGGGCGCACAGACCGCGTACCGCTTCAACTCGTTCATCGGCCTCGCGCTGGCCGAGCGCCTCGGCGGACCGTCGGGTCTGGCCTGGATGGCCTTGTGCATCGCGCTGTGCGTGCCGCTGTGCAACGTCGCCGCGGTGTGGCCGCTGGCGCGCCACGGCGGGCATTCGTACGGGCGCGAGCTGCTGCGCAACCCGCTGATCCTGAGTACGCTCGCCGGCCTCGCGGCCAACCTGGCCGGGTTGCGGTTCCCCGACGCGGTCGCGACGACGCTGCAGCGCATCGGCCTGGCCGCGTTGCCGCTCGGGCTCATGGCCGCGGGCGCCGGCCTGCGCATCGGCGGGCTGGCGGCAGCACCGGGCCTGGCTGCAATGCTGATGGCGGTGCGCCATGCCGTACTGCCGGCGGTCGCGATCGGCCTGACCGCGGCGCTGGCGCTGCCGGCCGAGCAGCGCAACATCGTCGTGCTATTCGCCGCGCTGCCGACCGCATCGAGCGCCTACGTGCTGGCCGCGCGCATGGGCGGCGACGGCGGCTACGTCGCCGGGCTGGTCACGCTGTCGACGCTGCTCGGGATGCTCAGCGTGCCGTTCTGGCTGGCGGTGATGGCGCGGCTCGCGTGACGGCCGCGCTGGCCCGCGAGAACCCGCCGCGCCGCAGCGCCATCGAATCGATCGGTCGTCGCGCACGATCGTCGGCGCCTTTGAAGCCGGGTCACGCCGCGGCAGCAGGCTGCGTGCGACTCAGGGCCCAGTCGACGTGCTCGCGCACCAGCGGACTGCACGCGTCACGCGCGTCTGCGAGCGCAGCGCGGAGCACGGGATCGTTCGCCGCACGCAGAGCGTTGCCGATCGCCACCGCGAGGTTGCGCCGCCAGCGCTCGAAGCCGATCCGGCGGATCGCGCTGCCTTCGGTGTGGCGCATGAACTCGGCCTCGTCCCAGGCCCACAGTTGTTGCAGCGTCGCGGCAGCGACCGGCTCGCGCGCGTCGAAGTCGGCCAGCGGGCTGCGCGTTGCGTACTTGTTCCACGGGCACACCAGCTGGCAATCGTCGCAGCCGTAGATGCGG
>JANMAW010000139.1:0-1560 GCA_031360005.1 Rhizobacter sp. | reverse complement strand
TTTGCCACTTCGTCCAGCATCACTTCGGTCGCGCCGCCGCCGATCGCGAGTACGCGCGCATCGCGCCACAGCCGCTCGATCGCGGTGTCGCGCATGTAGCCCATGCCACCGTGGAACTGCTGGCAGGCCTGCACCACCTCGTTGACGAGCTCGCCGGTCAGCGCCTTCAGCATCGAGACCTCCTGCACCACGTCGTGCTGCTGTGTCACGCGCCAGGCGCAGTGGTACATGAACGACCGTGCAGCGCGCACTTTCGCGTCGAGCATCGCGATGCGCTGGCGGACCACCTGCTTGTCGAACAGCGATGCGCCGAAGGCCTGGCGCTGGCGCACATGATCGAGCGTCATCTTCAGCGCCTGCGTGCAGTGGCCGACCGCCATCGCCGCGAGCGCGATGCGTTCGGTCTGGAAGTTCTTCATCACCGAATAGAAGCCCTTGTTCTCCTCGCCGAGCAGGTTCGCGGCGGGGATGCGGCAGTTGTCGAACACCAGTTCGGCGGTGTCCGACGACAGCCAGCCCGACTTCTTCAGCGATCGTCCGACGCTGAAGCCCGGCGTGCCCTTCTCGACGATGAAGATCGAGATGGCGTGGCGCGCCGTGCTCGCGCCCGCTTGTGTCTTCGCGGCGATGAAATACAGGTCGGCATGCACACCGTTGGTGATGAACATCTTCGTGCCGTTCAGCACCCATTGGTCACCGTCCCGCCTCGCCGTCGTCTTGATGCCGGCAACGTCCGAGCCGGCGCCGGGTTCGGTGATGCCGACCGCGGTGATCGTGCGCCCTGCCGTCACGCCCGGCATGTACTTCGCGCGCTGCGCCGCGCTGCCCGCGTGGTGCAGGTGCGGGCTCGCCATGTCGGTGTGGACCAGCACCGTGATGATGAAGCCGCCGAAGGTCGATTGCGACAGCGCTTCGGCGAACACCAGGTTCGTCAGCGCATCGGCTTCGGCGCCGCCGTGCTCGCCCGAATACATCAGGCCGAGCAGGCCCGCGTCGCCCATCTTGCGCAGCACCTCGCGCGGCGTGTAGCCGGCGTCTTCCCAGGCCAGCGCGTTCGGCTCGACCTCGCGCGCGATGAAACGCGCGACCTGCTCGCGCAGCAGTTCGTGTTCGGGGGTGATGTAGATGCTGTCCATCGGGCTCACACCGTCACATCCGGAAGATGCCGAACTTCGCGTCGGGGATCGTCGCGTTCAGGCTCGCCGAGATCGCCAGCGCCAGCACGTTGCGCGTCTGCGCCGGGTCGATCACGCCGTCGTCCCACAGCCGCGCGCTGGCGTAGTAGGGGTGCGCCTGGGCGGCGAACTGGTCGAGGATCGGCTGCTTGAACGCCGCCTCCTCGTCCTTGCTCCACTGGCCGCCCCGGCCTTCGATGCCGTCGCGCTTCACGGTCGCGAGCACGCTCGCGGCCTGCTCGCCGCCCATCACGCTGATGCGCGCGTTCGGCCACATCCACAGGAAGCGCGGCGAATACGCGCGCCCGCACATGCCGTAGTTGCCGGCGCCGAAGCTGCCGCCGATGATCACCGTGAACTTCGGCACCGTTGCGGTCGACACCGC
>JANMAW010000082.1:0-4474 GCA_031360005.1 Rhizobacter sp. | reverse complement strand
CTCTGGTTCGCATTGACGGTAAAGCTGCCCGAGAGCTTTTCGATCGTGGCCCAGTCCCAGCCAGCGTTGACGCCGTAGCTGGTGTTGTCGAGCGTGTCCTGATCGCGGTACTTGTTGTAGGCGACGTTCGCGGCCGCGTAGACCCGCTGCCGGCCGATCCTCTGATCGAGGCCGCCGAGCAGCGCGGTGCTCGAATAGGAGTCACCGGGACCGTCCGGCGTACGGAAGACGTTCGAGTCGTGCGTGAACGACTGGCTCACGCCCAGATACCACGGGCTCGGTTCGTCGGCCCAGGCGCCGCTGCCCGCCGCCGCGGCCAGCGCTGCAACCAGCGGCCGCAACAAGCTCCGGCCGAAAAACTGGACTTTGAATTTCTGGGATGGCATTCGATGTCTCCTTCGGGCGGGCCGGCAATGCGCGCGGTACGGTCAGTCGGTCGGATTCGCGGGGTCAATAGGCGTGACGGTCGAAGAAGACCAGCCGGATCGTGCGCACGATGATCTGCAGGTCGAGCCCGAGCGACCAGTTGCGCAGGTATTCCAGATCGTATTCGACGCGCGCCTGCATTTTTTCGATCGTGTCGGTCTCGCCACGCTGGCCATTGACCTGGGCCCAGCCGGTGATGCCGGGCTTGACCTTGTGGCGCACCATGTAGGCCTTGATCAGACGGCGGTATTCTTCGTTGTGGGCCACCGCATGCGGGCGCGGGCCGACGATGCTCATGCGGCCCTGCAGCACGTTGATGAACTGCGGCAGCTCGTCGAGCGAGGTGCGGCGGATGAACGCCCCGAAACGCGTGATTCGCGGATCGCTCTTGGTGGCCTGGCGCACGACGGGGCCGTTGTCCTGCGCGATCATCGAGCGGAATTTGTAGACCACGATCTCGCCGCCGTCCAGGCCATTGCGGCGCTGCCTGAAGATCACCGGGCCGGGCGAACTGAGCTTGACGCCGATCGCCAGCGCGAGCAGCACCGGCGCGATCAATATCAGGATGATCGTGGCGATCGCGATGTCGCTCAGGCGCTTGACCAGTTCATTGGTGCCGGTGAACGGCGTCTCGCAGATGCCGACGACCGGCACGCCGTTCATGTCCTGCAGCCGCCCCTGGATGATGCTGATGCCGAACACATCGGGAACGAAGAACAGCGATGCGGTCGTGCCCTGGATCTCCTCGAGCAGCTCGACGATGCGGGGTTGCGAACCCAGCGGCAACGTGATGTAGATCTCGCGCACGCCATTGCCGCTGGCATAGGCCGCGACGTCCTTCAGTCCGCCCAGCCGTTGCGAACTGGTTTCCTGGTGGACGCGGTCGTCGGCGCGGTCATCGAAATAGCCGATGAAGTCGACCCCGTGGTCGGCACTCTCGGCCAGTGCCTTGGCGACCTTCAAACCGAGCGCGCCGGCACCCACGACGATCGCCGTGCGCCGGGCCGAAGGCCGCGCCGACAGGCGCTGCACGACCGACTTGCCGATCCACACCGCGAGCCATTGCAATACCGGTGTGACGATCGCCCACGCGAGCAGCACGTCGGCTTCGAAGTAGTGCAGGCTGTCCGTGGCGTAGCCGCACACCGCGAGGATGCCCATCAGCGCGACCCACGACGTGACGATGTCGACGCCGGCGGCGATCAGGTTGTCACGAAAGCGGTTGTGCCCTGGAAAGATCACCGCGAACACCAGCAGGGCCAGCGTGTAGGCCGGGCGGTCGATCCGCTCATCCCAGTAGATCGTCGCGAGCAGCAACGTCAGCACCATGATGCCCGGCTCGAGAAACGCCGCGACGAGCGACGTCACGGACTGCGGTGCGTTGTAAAACGTTCTCTTGTAGGTGCGGTCGTCAAACATGGGTTCGTGGTGTCCGCGCCCCGTACCGTCTTTCGACGACACGGGGCGTGCGCTGTGCGGGTCGAACGGTGTCCAGGCCTGCCGAGGAGGTGCTTCCCGCAACGAGAAGCGCAGCCATGAAGCTTGTCCACACACCGCTGATTCGGCGACGTGACCGGGGGATTCTCCATCAAAAAGTGAGCCGGCCGATCCCTCGAGTCCGGGGTGGCCGCGAGGGGGCGTGCCTACAATCCGTGCATGATTCACGCTCTCAATGCAATGCTGGGCGCTGCCGCCATCGAGCGCCTGACGCTGCTCGTCAACCATGTGCTCGCCGCCGAACCGGTTGCGACGCAGCGCCTTCGCGTCCATGCCGGCCGCTGCGTCCAGGTGCAGTTCGATGGCTGGCCGAGCCTGCTGCCACCGCTGCCTGCAACGGTGTTCCGCGTGACCCCGGCCGGGCTGGTCGAGTGGTGTGGCGCCGAGCCGATCGCCGAGCCCGACCTGCGCGTCAGCGTCGACGCATCGAATCCGGCGCTGGCGATGGCGCAAGCCCTGACCGGCACGCGGCCGGGCGTCGACGTGGCCGGCGACGCCGCTTTTGCGACCGACCTGAACTGGCTGTTCGACAACCTGCGCTGGGATGTCCAGGACGATCTCGCGCGGGCAGTCGGGCAGGCGCCGGCGCGCGAGATCGCGCGCGTCGCTGGCGCCATCGCGACCGGCATGCGCGAGGCCGTGCGCACGTTGCGCGGCCTGGTCGCGCGCGGCGACGCCGGCCCGGCGCCGCCGGCGGGGCGTCAGCCACCGGCGGGGCAACCGCCACGATGAGGCATCTCGCGCGGCTGTTCTTCATCTCGATCACGGTTCTGCGCTACGGGCTGGACGAACTGGCGCTGTCGAGTTTTCGCCAGCGCTGGGTGCGACTGCTGGTGCGCGCGATGACGCTGGGCCGAACGCTGGACGCGCCGCGCGGCGAGCGCCTGCGGCTGGGCCTGGAGCGGCTCGGGCCGATCTTCGTCAAGTTCGGCCAGGTGTTGTCGACGCGGCGCGACATGCTTCCCGCCGATCTCGCAGACGAGCTCGCCAAGCTGCAGGACAACGTGCCGCCGTTTCCGGCCGCGCAGGCGCGTGTGCTCGTCGAGCGCGCCTTCGGTCGGCCGATCGATTCCATCTTCGAGAGCTTCGACGCCGAGCCGGTGGCCAGTGCGTCGATCGCGCAAGTGCATTTCGCCACGCTCAAGGGCGGGCGCGAGGTGGCCGTGAAGGTGCTGCGCCCCGGCATGCTCGCGGCGATCGACGACGACCTGTCGCTGCTGCGCACGCTGGCGCGCTGGGTCGAGCGGCTGTCGGCCGACGGCAAGCGCCTGAAGCCGCGCGAGGTGGTGGCCGAGTTCGACACCTACCTGCACGACGAGCTGGACCTCGTACGCGAAGCCGCCAACGCCGCGCAACTTCGCCGCAACATGCAGGGCCTGCCGCTGGTGATGGTGCCCGAGATGGTCTGGGAGTTGTGCACCCAGAGCGTGATCGTGAAGGAGCGGATGATCGGCGTGCCGATCGGCCAGACGCAGCGGTTGCGCGACGCCGGGGTCGACATCCCGAAGCTCGCGCGCGACGGCGTCACGATCTTCTTCACGCAGGTGTTTCGCGACGGTTTCTTTCATGCCGACATGCACCCGGGCAATATCCAGGTCAGCATCGCGCCGCAGACCTTCGGCCGCTACATCGCGCTCGATTTCGGCATCGTCGGCACGCTCACCGAGTTCGACAAGGAATACCTGGCGCAGAATTTCATCGCCTTTTTTCGACGGGACTACAAGCGCGTCGCGGAGCTGCATGTCGAGTCGGGCTGGGTGCCGCCGAACACGCGGGTCGACCAGCTCGAGGGCGCGATCCGCGCCGTCTGCGAGCCGCATTTCGACCGGCCGCTGAAGGACATTTCGCTCGGGCAGGTGTTGTTGCGCCTGTTCCAGACCTCGCGCCGTTTCAACGTCGAGATCCAGCCACAGCTGGTGCTGCTGCAAAAAACCCTGCTGAATGTGGAAGGCCTGGGCCGCCAGCTCGACCCCGAACTCGACCTGTGGAACACCGCGAAGCCGTTCCTCGAGGACTGGATGCACCAGCAAGTAGGCTGGGCTGGATTCATCGAGCGGCTGAAAAACGAAGCACCGCGCTACGTGCAGCTGCTGCCCGAGCTGCCACGCCTGCTGCACCAGGCGCTGCAACCGCGTGCCGCCGCCGATCAGCGCACACTCGAGGCGCTGCTGACCGAACGGCGCCGGACCAACCGGCTGTTGCAGGCCGTCGTCTACGGCGGTGTCGGTGTGTTGCTCGGTGTGCTGGCCGCATCGATGGCGATGCGCTGGCACTGACGTCGGTACCGGCCTCAGGCGAGATTTCAGGCACACCGTATACTTCAAGGTTTTCCTTTTCAAATCAAGGGCTTGGCCATGCCGATCTACGCCTATCGCTGCGCGACCTGCGGGCATGCGAAGGATGTGCTGCAGAAGATATCGGACCCGGTGCTCACCGACTGCCCGGACTGTGGCGCGCCGACCTTCGTCAAGCAGGTCACTGCGGCAGGCTTTCAACTGAAGGGTTCGGGCTGGTACGTGACCGATTTCAAGGGCGACAAGAAGCCCGTGAC
>JANMAW010000073.1:0-4145 GCA_031360005.1 Rhizobacter sp. | reverse complement strand
GCGCTCGACGTTCTCGATCACGACGATCGCATCGTCGACCAGGATGCCGACCGCGAGCACCATCGCGAACATCGTCAGCACGTTGATCGAGTAGCCGAACGCGTACATCATCGCGAACGCGCCGAGCAGCGAGACCGGCACCACGATCGTCGGGATCAGCGTGTAGCGCAGGTTCTGCAGGAACAGGTACATCACCAGGAACACGAGGATCACCGCCTCGACCAGCGTCTCGACGACCTGGCTGATCGAGATCTTGACGAACTTCGAGCTGTCGTACGGGATGTCGTATTTCACGCCGGGTGGGAAGTAGCCCTTCAGCTGCTCCATGCGGCTGCGCACCAGCGTCGCGGTGGCCAGCGCATTGCCGGTTGGCGAGAGCTGCACGCCGATGCCGGTCGAAGGCTTGCCGTTCAGGCGCGCCGAGGTGCCGTAGTTCTGCGCCCCGAGCTCGATGCGCGCGACGTCGCGCAGCCGCACGCTCGAACCATCGGTGTTGGCGCGCAGCACGACGGCGCCGAACTGCTCGACCGACGTGAGCTGGCCGTTGACGACGACCGTCGCGAAGATCGCCTGACCGCTGACGATCGGCAGCTCGCCGATCGTGCCCGAAGACACCTGCGCGTTCTGCGCCCGGATCGCGTTGTTGACGTCGTTCGGCGTCAGGCCGAAGCCGACGAGTTTGGCCGGGTCGATCCAGATGCGCATCGAGCGCTCGGTGCCGAACAGCTGCGCCTGGCCGACGCCGGGGACGCGTTGCAGTTCGGGCAGCACCGTGCGCGACGCGTAGTCGCCGAGCGCGACCGGGTCGTAGGCCGGGTTGTCGCTGGACAGGATCGTGAACAGCAGGAAGTTCGAGCGCGCCTTGTCGACGCGCACGCCCTGCTGCGTCACCGCCGCCGGCAGGCGCGGCGACGCTCGGCTCAGGCGGTTCTGCACGTCGACCTGCGCCAGGCTCGCATCGGTGCCCGACTCGAAGGTCAGCGTGATCGAGCCTGCGCCGTTCGCCTGGCTGACCGATTCCATGTAGATCAGGCCGGGCGAGCCATTCATCTCCTGCTCGATGATGCTGATCACGCTGTCTTCGAGCGTCTGTGCCGACGCGCCGGGATAGACCGCGCTCAGCACGATCGAAGGCGGCGCGACCGACGGGTACTGCGCCACCGGCAACTGCTTGACCGCGACGCCGCCGAGCACCAGGATGAACAGCGCGATCACCCACGCGAAGACCGGCCGGTCGATGAAGAACTGGGCCATCGGGCGCGCCTCTTACTTCGACGCCGCGGCCGAGGCCGGCGCACTGGCCGCGGAGGCCGCCGCGCCCGGACTCCAAGGCACCGGCTTCACCGGCGCATCGCCACGCAGCTTCTGGAAGCCGTCGACCATCACCTGCTCGCCGGCTTTCAGCCCGTCGAGCACGACCCACCGGCCATCGACCGAAGCGCCGATCTTGACCGGCCGAGGCGCGACCTTGCCGTCGGCACCGACCACCATCACCGTGTCGCCGGTCGAGCCGCGCGTCACCGCCTGCTGCGGCACCACGATGCCGGCCTCGGCCTCGGCCTGCTCGAGGCGCACGCGAACGTACATGCCGGGAAGCAGCAACCCGGCCGGGTTCGGCAGTTCGGCGCGCAACGTGATCTGGCCCGAACTGGGGTCGACCGTCAGGTCGGAGAACAGCAGCCTGCCCGGCTGCCCGTAGTCGCTGCCGTCTTCGAGCAGCACCCGCACGCTCGCGCCGTCGGCGCCGGCGCGCTTGTACTGGCCGCTGGCCACAGCCTTGCGCAGCCGCAGCACATCGGTGGTGGACTGGGTGAAGTTCACGTACATCGGGTTGATCTGCTGCACCACCGCGAGGGGCGTGGCCTCGCCCTGCCCGACCAGCGCGCCTTCGGTGACGAGCGCGCGGCCGATGCGCCCGGCGATCGGTGCGGTGACCGACGCGTAGCCGAGGTTGATCTGCGCCGTCTGCACCGCGGCCCGGCTCGCTGCCACATCGGCCTCGGCGCTTTTCTGCGCGGCCACCGCGTTGATGAAGTCCTGCTTGCTGATCGCGTTCGCTTCGAGCAGCGGCTTGTAGCGCTCGGCCTGGGCGCTCGCCTGGGTCAGGTTGGCCTGGGCGCGCGCGAGGGCGGCCTGCGCGCTCGCGGCGCTCGCCTGGTACGCGCTCGAATCGATCTGGAACAGCGGCTGCCCGGCCTTCACATCGCTGCCTTCCTTGAACAGACGCTTCTGCAGGATGCCGACCGCGCGCGCCCGCACCTGCGCAACGCGCGAGGCCTCGAGCCGGCCCGGCAGTTCGGTCGCGAGGCCCACCGCCTGCGGCGCGACCGTGATCACGCCGACCTCTGCCGGCGGCGGCGCGCCGCCGGCGCCCGGGCCAGAGCTGTCGGCCTTGGGCCCGCATCCCGCGAGCAGCGAGAGGGAAATCACCAGGGCCGACATCGCGAAGACGCTGTTCATCCCAGACATGCCAGACCCTTCAGAACGGTCGCCGCGAGCGGCGCCCGGCAGAGCGGAGGAACGACCTTTTGCAGCACCGCAGTCCGGCGCCGGACGGCTTCGCGCTGGTGCAGGTCGGCAGCCGGCTGCTCGCGGGCCGCCAGCGCCGCCAGTCCGGGCCGCCGCGCTGCGGCTGCCCGAATCACGCTCGACTCACTTGAGGCCGCTGTAATTCAGCGGCACCCACGCATAGCCCTTGCCCTCGACGCGCAGATGGCCGAGGCCGGGGAACGCCAGGTGCGCCGCGCCGACCAGGTAGCCCTGCTTCGCCGCTTCGGCGTAGGCGCGCTTGCGCTGGACCGCGGCGATCTTGCTGTCGGTGTCGAACTGGATCGTCACCGACGGCTCGGCGAACTGCACCGCGGCCACATGCATCAGGTCCCCCCACAGCACCAGCTTCTCGCCCCGGCTCTCCACGACATAGACGCTGTGCCCGGGCGTGTGGCCGCGCGCGGCGACCGCCCTGATGCCGGGCATCAGCTCGGTGTCGCCGTCGAAGGGCTTGAACTTGCCGGCAGCCACGTACGGGTTCAGCGACGCCATTGCGCCCATGAAGAAGTCCTTCGCGTCGGCGGGCGCCTTGTCGAGGTTGGCCTGGCTGAGCCAGAAGTCGGCGTCGTGCCGGTCGGCACGCACGATGGCATTCGGGAACGCGAGCTTGTCGGCGGCGATCAGCCCGCCAACGTGGTCGGCGTGCATGTGGGTGACGTAGATCTCGTCGACCTGCTCGGGCTGGTAGCCGGCGGCCTTCAGGTTCGCCGCCAGGTTGCCCAGGGTCGGGCCGAACAGGCCGGCGGCGCCGGTGTCGATCAATACCAGCTTGGCGCCGGTGTTGACCAGGTAGCCATTGACCGAGGTCTCGGCGGGCGCCTTCAGGAAGCTGCGCGCGAGCGCCTTCTGCACCCGCGCCTGGGTGGTGTGGGTCAGCAGCTTGTCGACCGGCAACGCGACCGTGCCGTCGGACAGCGCGGTGACCTCGAAGTCGCCGAGCATCACGCGGTAGTACCCCGGCGCCTGCGTCTTGATCTGCGGCGCAGCGGCGTGCGCGCCGGCGACCAGCAACACGGCGCAGCCGACGGCAGCGCCGGCATGACGAAACCAATGGAAAACCGGCAACATGAACACTCCTGATGGTGAATCGACAGGAGCGGGAGGATAAGGCGATTCCGGCCGGCCTGCAGGCGGCTCTAGCCGCGCTCGAACTTGAACACCGCGACGCTGGCCAGCAGGTTCGGCCAGCGCCGCACCGCCGCGCCGTTGCGGATGCCGAACGAGTCGAGGATGTTCAGACCGTCCTTGCGCGCCAGCACCTCGAAGTCGGCGTAGGTGCCGACGCGGATGTTCGGCGTGTCGTACCACTGGTACGGCAGCACGCGCGTCACCGGCATTCGGCCGCTCGCCACGTGCAGCCGGTTCGGCCAGTGCGCGAAGTTCGGAAAGCTGACGATGCCGATGCGGCCGACGCGCGCGGTCTCGCGCAGCATCTTCTCGGTGTTGCGCAGGTGTTGCAGCGTGTCGAGCTGCAGCACGACGTCGAAGCTGCGGTCGTCGAACAGCGCCAGGCCTTCCTCGAGGTTGAGCTGGATCACATTGACGCCGCGCTGCGTGCAGGCGAGCAGGTTCGCATCGTCGATCTCGATGCCGTA
>JANMAW010000072.1:0-3814 GCA_031360005.1 Rhizobacter sp. | reverse complement strand
GGCATGAGCCTGATCAAGCACTACCTGCAGTTCAAGGACTTCCGCGCCGAGGAATACGCCTACCTGTTCGAACGCGCCGCGACCGTCAAGACGCGCTTCAAGAACTACGAAAAGTACACGCCGCTGGTCGATCGCACGCTCGCGATGATCTTCGAGAAGGCCTCGACACGCACCCGCGTCAGCTTCGAGGCCGGCATGTACCAGATGGGCGGATCGGTCGTCAACCTGACCAGCGGCGACAGCCAGCTCGGCCGTGCCGAGCCGGTCGAAGACAGCGCGCGCGTGATCAGCCGGATGGTCGACATCGTCATGATCCGCACCTTCGAGCAGACCAAGCTCGACGCGTTCGCCGCGAACTCGCGCGTCCCGGTGATCAACGGCCTGACCAACGAGTACCACCCGTGCCAGATCCTCGCCGACGTGTTCACCTACATCGAGCATCGCGGGGCGATCAAGGGCAAGGTGGTGGCCTGGGTCGGTGACGGCAACAACATGGCCAACACCTGGTTGCAGGCGGCCGACATCCTCGGCTTCACGCTGCACGTCAGCACGCCCGGCGGCTACGAGATCGACGCGAAGGTCGCCGGGGTCAGCAATCCCGATTGCGTGAAGGTCTTCAAGAACCCGCTCGATGCCTGCCGCGATGCGCACCTGGTGACGACCGACGTCTGGACCAGTATGGGCTTCGAGGCCGAGAACGAAGCCCGCCGCCTCGCATTCGCGAACTGGTGCGTCGACCCGCCGATGATGGCCGCAGCGCAACCCGATGCGTTGTTCATGCACTGCCTGCCGGCGCATCGCGGCGAAGAGGTCGCAGCGGCGGTGATCGACGGCCCGCAGTCGGTGGTCTGGGACGAAGCGGAAAACCGCATGCACGTGCAGAAGGCGCTGATGGAGTACCTGCTGCTCGGCCGCATTGGGTGACCACCTTCCGATGAAGCTCGCCCTCGTCACCGACCTGCACGCCAACCGCGAGGCGGTCAGTGAGGTGATGGCACATGCGCGTGCGCAAGGCGTCGACGGTTTTGCGTTTCTCGGCGATTACGTCGGCTACGGCGCCGACCCCGGATGGGTCGTCGACCTCGTGCGCGAGCAGGTGGCGCAGGGCGCGATCGCGGTGCTGGGCAACCACGACGAGGCCGTGGTCGCCGGTCCGAGGTCAACGATGGTTGCCGATGCGCGCCAGGTCATCGAGTGGACGCGCGCCCAATTGTCCGGCGCGCAGCTCGATTTCCTGGCGACCCGTCCGATATCGGCGATCGATCCGGACATCCTGTATGTGCACGCGAACGCGTACGCGCCGGCCGACTGGGGCTACATTGCGGGCCCCAACGACGCCGCGCTGAGCCTGCACGCATGCGACCGGCGCTTCACCTTCTGCGGCCACGTGCACGATCCGAGGCTGTTTCACCTCGACGAGTCCGGCGAGGCCGGCGACTTCGTGCCGGCGCCCGGCGTCGCGATACCACTGTCACCGCAGCGGCGCTGGCTCGCGATCCCCGGCTCGGCCGGTCAGCCGCGCGACGGCAACCCTGCGGCCTGCTATGCGATCTTCGAGCCCGGTCCGGCCACGCTGACGTTCCACCGCGTCGCCTACGATCACGAAGCTGCTGCGGCGAAGGTCCGCGCAGCCGGCCTGCCGGACGCGCTGGCGCAGCGTCTGATTCACGGCAGTTGAAGGCTCCCCGATCGTCCCGCGCCGCTGTCGGTGCCAACTTCGCGATGCCATGAAAAGACTCTGGGACATCTCACCCCCGATCGCGACCGATTCGCCGCTGTTTCCCGGCGACACCGGCTACTCGCAGCAGTGGACCGCGCAGATCGGCCCCGGCTGCCCGGTGAATCTCAGCGCGATCACGATGTCGCCGCACATCGGCGCGCATGCCGATGCGCCGCTCCATTACGCGAGCGGCGCGCTGACTATCGGCCAGGTCGACCTCGCGCCGTACCTCGGCACGTGCCGCGTGATCCACGCGATCGGCTGCGGTCCGCTGGTCCGACCGGAGCATCTCGTGCATGCGAGCGCCGGTCTGCCGCCGCGCGTGCTGGTGCGCACTTGCGTCAAGGCGCCGACGCGATGGTCGCCCGAGTTCTCGGCGTTCGCACCCGCCACCATCGCATGGCTCGCGTCGTTGAGCGTTCGGCTGGTGGGCATCGACAGCCAGTCGGTCGACCCGGCCGACAGCAAGACTCTGGACAGCCATCACCTGCTGCTGCAGCACGACCTGCGTGTGCTCGAAAACCTGGTGCTCGACGACGTGCCCGCCGGCGATTACGAGCTGATCGCGCTGCCGCTGAAACTCACGATGGCCGACGCGTCTCCGGTGCGCGCGGTGCTGCGGGACCTCTGATGACGACCACGAGAAACGATTGCCTCGCACTCGACGCGAACGATGCGCTCGCGCCGCTGCGCGACGAGTTCATGCTGCCCGAGGGCGTGATCTACCTTGACGGCAATTCGCTCGGCGTGCTGCCGAAGGCGACCCCGGCGCGCCTGCAACAGGTCGTTCACGACGAGTGGGGCCGCGACTTGATCCGCAGCTGGAACAGCGCCGGCTGGATCGACCTCGCGCAGCGCATCGGCAACAAGATCGCAACGCTGGTGGGCGCCGGCACGAACGAGCTGATCGTCGGCGACTCGACCTCGGTGAACCTTTACAAGGTGCTGAAGGGCGCGATCACGCTGATCGGCCTGGACGCGCCGCAGCGCAGAGTCATCGTCTCGGAGCGCAGCAACTTCCCGACCGACCTCTACATCGCCGACAGCGTGGCGCGCGAGCACGGCTTCGAGCTGAAGTTGATCGAGGCCGATGATCTGCCCTCGCAGCTGAACGACCGACTCGCGTTCGTGATGCTCACGCAGGTGAACTACCGGACCGGCCGCTTGCACGACATGTCGCAAGTCAACCGCGCCGTGCATGCGGCCGGCGCGCTGGTCGTGTGGGACCTGGCGCACTCGGCCGGGGCGGTGCCGGTCGACCTGAACGCATCCGCCGCCGCCTTCGGGGACCGGGCCCGCGATGCTGCCGACTTCGCGGTGGGTTGCGGCTACAAGTACCTGAATGGGGGCCCCGGCGCGCCGGCGTTCGTCTGGGCACACCCGCGCCACACCGCGCGCATGGACCACGAGCAACTGCGCCAACCGTTGTCGGGCTGGCTCGGCCATGCGGCGCCGTTCGAGTTCGCGACCGACTATCGCCCGGCGCCGGGCATCCAGCGCTTCGTGTGCGGCACGCCGCCGGTGCTGTCGATGGCCGCGCTCGAATGCGGTGTCGATGTGTTCGTGAAGGCCGCGGCCCACGGTGGCCTCGCCGCGTTGCGCGACAAGTCGATCGCGCTCGCCGCGTTGTTCATCGAGCTGGTCGAAGCGCATTGCGCGGGTCACGGTCTGACGCTCGTGACACCCCGTGACGGCGCGCTGCGCAAGAAGTCGAGCGCACTCACCGCGCTGTTCATCGAGCTGGTCGAAGCGCGCTGCGCCGGCCACGGCCTTGCGCTCGTCACGCCGCGCAACAAAGCGCTGCGCGGCAGCCAGGTGAGCTTCGCGCACGCGCACGGCTACGCGATCATGCAGGCGCTGATCGCACGCGGCGTGATCGGCGACTTTCGCGCCGGCGCCGCGGCGGGTCGCGCCGAGTCCGCGGACCTGCTGCGCTTCGGATTCACGCCGCTTTACACGCGCTTCGTCGATGTGTGGGATGCCGCCTTGCACCTCGCCGCGGTGCTGGCCGACGGCGAATGGCGCGAGCCGCGGTTCAGCCAACGCGCCGCGGTGACCTGATCGAGGCCCCGCGATGACCCCCGTGAGCCCCAC
>JANMAW010000059.1:0-4041 GCA_031360005.1 Rhizobacter sp. | reverse complement strand
CACACCGCGCCGATGCTGGTGCTGCCGTCGGCCAGCGGGATGAACCAGAACCAGCCATGGTCGAACCACAGGATCGTGATGTTGCCTTCGAGCTTGCCGCCCAGCCTTTTTGCACCGGTGAAGTGTCCGTAGAGCGCGGAGCTGTTGTGGCGCGGGTTCTTTTGCTTGCACTTGAAATGATTTGCAAGCAGCGTGTCGCGGCCCGAGGCATCGACCAGAAAACGCGTGCGCCATGTCTGGCGGGCACCGTCATCGAGCTCGACCTGCACCGTCGCGCCTTCGGTATCGAAGGCGACCTCACGCACCCGGTAGCCTTCGAGGGTGCGCGCCCCCTTCGCCGTGGCGTTGCGGAACAGGATCTCGTCGAGTTCGGATCGCCGCACCTGCCAGGCATACGGCATGCTCTTGTCCCAGGCCTCGCCAAACTCGACGAAGGCCTTGTGCGCATGTGTCGGCGAGACGAACTCGACGCCCCATTTCGGCATGCCGATGCGCTCGACCTGATCACGCACGCCGAGCCGGTCGAACAGCGGTCCGTTCGCCGGCAGCAGCGATTCGCCGATGTGAAAACGCGGGTGGTGGGCCTTTTCCATCAGCACCACGTCGCGGCCCCGTTCGGCCAGCAAGGCACCGATCGTCGCGCCCGCCGGGCCACCGCCGACGACGAGCACGTCGCATTGAAAATCAGGGGAAGGAGCGATGGTGGCGGACGTGTTCATGCTGCTGATCCGGAACGCGTCGGGACCAGCACGCGCATCGATCCGGAGCGTTTCACCGGTACGAAACATGCCGGCGGGATCGGCTGGCATGACGCGCGGATTGTATCGTTCGCACTCTCCGCGAGCGTTGCGCCGACGCACCGCCGCCGGAGGAACTCGCCGAGGGGACGAGTCACTCGCCCAGATAAGCGGCGCGCACCTTCGGATCGTTCAACAACAGCTTCGCATCGCCGCCCATCGTGATCTCGCCAGAGTCCATCACGTAGCCGCGCGAAGCGAGCTGAAGTGCGCGGCTGGCGTTCTGCTCGACCAGCAACACCGTGGTGCCACGCTGGTGGATGTCAGCCACGACCTCGAAGATCTTGTCGACCATGATCGGCGACAAGCCCATCGACGGCTCGTCGAGCAGCAGCACCTTGGGCCTTGCCATCAGCGCGCGGCCCATCGCGAGCATCTGCTGCTCGCCGCCGCTCATCGTGCCGGCGAGCTGGTGCCGACGCTCCTTCAGGCGCGGAAAGATCGCGAACACCTTGTCGATGTCGGCGTCGACCTCGTTGTCATTGCGGACGAACGCGCCCATCTGCAGGTTCTCGGTGATCGTCATGCGGGTGAAGGTACCGCGGCCTTCGGGCACCATCACCAGGCCCTGCTTGACCAGGTCCCACGGCCCCTGGCCCTTGATTGACCTGCCGAGGTATTCGATGTCGCCGCTGGCGGAAGGCTGAATGCCGGTGATGGCCTTCAGCGTGGTCGTCTTGCCGGCGCCGTTGGCGCCGATCAGGCTGACGAGTTCGCCTTCGTGAACCTCGAACGACACTCCCTTGACGGCCTGGATGCCACCGTAGGCAACCTTCAGGCCGGTGACCTTGAGCATCGTGTTTGCCATGTTGTTCTCCGTCGTGTTGGCCAGTGCCCGGGTCAATGGGTCTTGTGGCCGGCGCCGAGGTAGGCCTCGATGACCTTCTCGTTCTTCTGCACTTCGGCCGCCGTGCCTTCGGCGATCTGCTTGCCGTAATCGAGTACCGTGAGGCGGTCGCACAGCCCCATCACCAGTTTCACATCGTGCTCGATCAGCAGGATCGTCCGACCGTCCTTGCGGATCTGGTCGATCAGCTTGCGCAGCACGATCTTTTCGCTGGCGTTCATTCCCGCGGCGGGTTCGTCGAGCGCGATGAGCTTCGGGTCGGTGGCTAGCGCGCGTGCGATTTCGAGGCGCCGCTGGTCGCCATAGCTCAAGGTGCGCGCCTTGTATTGTGCGAAGCGGCCGATGCCGACGTAGTCGAGCAGCTCCTGAGCACGCTTGGCGATCGCGGCTTCCTCGGCCTTGAAGCCATGGGTGCGAAACACCGCCCCGATCAGGCCCGAACTGGTACGCACGTGGCGGCCGACCATCACGTTCTCGAGCGCGGTCATCTCGGCGAACAGGCGGATGTTCTGGAACGTGCGCGCGATGCCTGCCTTCGCGACCTCGTGCACTGCCGTGGGCTGGTACGGCGTGCCGCCGAGTTCGAAGCTGCCCGAGTCGGGCGCGTACAGCCCCGTCAACACATTGAAGAAGGTGGTCTTGCCGGCGCCGTTCGGGCCGATCAGGCCGTAGACCTGGCCTTTCAGTATCGTGATGCCGACGTCGGACAGCGCCTGCAGCCCGCCAAAACGCTTCGAGACGCCGCTGACCTTCAGGACGGTTTCGCTCATGTCGTTCCCCTGCTCAGTCCGCGGTCGGCACGATGTGCGTCACCGGTGGCGGTATCTGTTCGGCAGGCTCCAGATGGACGTGCGGCTGCGGCGTGGGAGGCTCGGCGGCGGCCGCCTTGCCATGCTCGGGCGAGGGCCACAGGCCGCGCGGGCGCGACAGCATGATCCCGATCATCGCCAGCGCGATCAACAACTGGCGCAGGATCGATGCGTCGAGCCGCCCACCCGTCATCGCCTGCAGCGGGCCGGCCACATAGCGCAGCACCTCGGGCAACGCCGACAGCAGCAGCGCGCCGACGATCACGCCGGGCAGGTGTCCGATGCCGCCGAGCACGACCATCGCGACGATCATCACCGACTCCTGCAGGCTGAACGACTCGGGCGAAATGAAGCCTTGAAAGGTGGCGAACATCGCCCCGGACACGCCACCGAAAGTGGCGCCCATGCCGAAGGCCAGCAACTTCAGGTTGCGGGTGTTGATGCCCATCGCCTTGGCCGCGACCTCGTCTTCGCGGATCGCCATCCAGGCGCGACCGATGCGGCTGCGCTCGAGGCGGTAGCACACGACGATGCCGATCAGCACGAGCGCGAGGAACAGGTAATAGTAGTTCGTGACCTTCGTGAACTCGAGTCCGAACAATTCTTGCGTCTTGCCGAAGTGGATGCCAAACATCGAGATGTCGTCGATGCCAGTGATGCCTTTCGGGCCGTTGGTGATGTTGACCGGCGCATCGAGGTTGTTCATGAACACCCGCACGATCTCGCCGAAGCCGAGCGTCACGATCGCGAGGTAGTCGCCGCGCAGCTTCAACGTCGGCGCACCGAGCAGCACGCCGGCGGCGCCCGCCAGCAACGCGCCGAGCGGGATCACGACCCACCACGGCGTGTGCAGGCCGTTCGGGAACATCGCCGCGATCGCCGGGAAGGTCTCGGTGAGTTGCGGCGACGCGAGCAGCCCGAACATGTAGGCGCCGACCGCGTAGAAGGCGACGTAGCCCAGGTCGAGCAGGCCGGCGAACCCGACCACGATGTTCAGGCCCAGCGCCAGCAGCACGTAAAGCAGCGCAATGTCGATGATGCGCACCCAGGCGTTGCCGAATTGTTGCGCGAGCACGGGCAGGATCAGCAGCGCGATCGCCGCGATCACGACGGTGGTGGTCTTCCTGTCTTTCATGGAGTGTGCTCCCCTGATGCGATGCTGGGGCGCTCAGGCGCGGTCGGCCACACGCTCGCCGAGCAGGCCTTGCGGGCGCAGCGTCAGCACGAGAATGAGCACGATGAAGGCGAAGATGTCCTGGTAGTTGCTGCCCAGCACGCCACCCGTCAGCGCGCCGATATAGCCGGCGCCGAGCGACTCGATCAGGCCCAGCAGCACGCCGCCGACCATCGCGCCGGCGAGGTTGCCGATACCGCCGAACACCGCGGCAGTGAACGCCTTCAGTCCCGGCAGGAAACCCATCGTGTGCTGAACCGAGCCGTAGTTGGCGGCGTACATCACGCCGGCCAGGGCGGCGAGCGCGGCGCCGATGATGAAGGTCGCCGAGATCACCGAGTCGGGTCGCACACCCATCAGGCCCGCGACGCGCGGATTCTCGGCCGTCGCCCGCATCGCGCGGCCGAGCTTGGT
>JANMAW010000379.1:0-1631 GCA_031360005.1 Rhizobacter sp. | reverse complement strand
GAAGTAGTTGGCATCGTCGGCGTCGCTGCGCGGCAACGCGGCGATGCAGGCGTCGAGCTGATTCGACATCATCCGTTCGAGTTGCGCCCGGCTCGGCATCGGCGTCGTCCAGCGCGCGGCGTGCGGCAGCCGCGCCGAGTCGAACAGCCCATCCGGGCCGGTGTGGCGCGGCGCATGGCGGGCGCGCGCCTGACCATCGGCATCACGATCGTGCGGGCCGCGCAGGATCCAGAACTCGGCGAACCAGGCCAGGTGCGCCAGCTCCCAAGCGACCGGGTTGACGCCGGGCTGCTGCGGCATCTGCCATTGCGCCGGCGTCAGGTCGGCGACGAGCGCCCAGGTGCGCGCGCGGCTGTCGCGCAGCGCGGCGGCGAGCGCATCGCCGGCGAGCCTGCGCGCGTCAGCCATGCCGCCCGCCGCATGGCAACATGCGCGCATGACCGCGAAGCCCCGTGTTTGCATCGTGTCGCCGGCGCTGGCTTCGGCGAACAACGGCAACTGGCATACCGCGTTGCGCTGGAGCCGCTTTCTCGCCGGCGTGGCGCAGACACGGATCGCGCTGGCGTGGGATGGCACACCCGTCGATGCGCTGATTGCGCTGCACGCGCGGCGCTCCGCCGACTCGATCGCGCGCTACCGGGCGGCGCACCCGCGCGCACCGATCGGCCTGGTGATGACCGGCACCGACCTTTACCGCGACCTGCAAACCGATACGAGCGCTCAGCATTCGCTGGAGTGTGCCAGCCATGTCGTCGTGCTGCAGGACGAGGGATTGACGCGGCTGCCGCCGGCGGCGCGCGCGAAGGCGCGCAGCATCGTGCAGTCGGCCACGCGGCTGGTGCGCGGCGACCGGGCCGCCGGGCATGTCGGGCTCGTCGCGGTGGGCCACCTGCGCGACGAGAAGGATCCGCTGACGCTGATGGCCGCCGCACGCCTGCTGCCGCCCGATTCGCCGATCCGCATCGTTCACATCGGCGCCGCGCTCGACGACGCGCTCGGCGAGCAGGCGCGCGCGACCATGCAGCAGTGCCCGATGTACCGCTGGCTCGGCGGCCTGCCGCCCGGCGCGACGCGGCGCTGGATCGCGCGCTCGCGGGCGCTGGTCCACATGAGCCGGATGGAGGGCGGCGCGAATGTCGTCATCGAGGCGGTGCGTTCGCAGGTGCCGGTGCTGGCGAGCCGCATCGACGGCAACGTCGGTTTGCTGGGCGGCGACTACGCCGGCTACTTTGCGCTCGGCGACGCGCCGGCGCTGGCCGCGCTGATGCAGCGCTTCGCGGGCGACGCTGGCTTCGCCGGCCAGCTTGCGGCGCAATGCCGGTTGCGCGAGCCGCGCTTCACGCCGGCCGAAGAGTCGCGCGCCGTGCGCGCGCTGCTCGCCGACATGCTCGCGCAACGCGCCTCGCGCCCGGCTGACACAATCACCGCATCGCCGCCCTGAACGGACACCGCATCATGAGCACACCCACCACCAACATCACGCCACCGGCGCCGCTGCGCCTGACCAGCTTCTCGCACGGCGGCGGCTGCGGCTGCAAGATCGCGCCCGGCGTGCTCTCCGAGATCCTGAAGAACAGCGGCGGCGGGCTGATCCCGCCCGAGCTGATGGTCGGGATCGAGACCGCCGACGA
>JANMAW010000028.1:0-3276 GCA_031360005.1 Rhizobacter sp. | reverse complement strand
TCGCCAGCCGGCCAGTACCAGTCGACGCCCTGCGCGCGCGCGTGGCCGAGGCGCTGCTTTGCGCGCGCCAGCGCCGCTGAACATTGCGCGCCCCATTGCGGCGCCCCGCCGCGCAAGTGGCTGACCAGCTGCGAGAGGCTGGCGGCGGGCAGCGGTGCGTACTTGCGCACGACCAGGTCGACCAGCGCGTCCAGCCTCGCGCTCGCGGTGGCGGCGTCGGGCGGCGTGAGGTCGCCGTCGCGCGCGGCGTAGACGCGCGTGCCCCCCTCGCGCCGCGCCACCCGCAGCAACCCGCGGTAGTGCATGCCGTCGAGCAGTTCGGTGCTCGCGTTGGACGCGCCGCCGAACCAGTTCTTGACCTTGCCGTGCGAAAAATGCGCGTCCACCTCGCGCGGATGCACAGCGCCGCGCTCGGTGACGAACGCGAGCACGGCGTGCGCCTGCTCCCACCGCGCCGCGGTCCAGACGGTGCGCGGCGTGCGCGGATGCATCAGCGCATGGTGCGCGCGCGGCAGGAAGCCGTAGTTGACGAAGAAGTCTTCCTCGACACCGAGCTTCGCGTAGCGCCGCTCCAGATCCCCGGCGCGGTAGCCGCGCACGCGGTGGCGCAAGGTGAGGTCCTGGGCGCGCGCCGGGGCGCGGATCGGGTCGGCCTGCACGAAGCCGAGCTTGTCGATGGCGCGCGCCAGCGTGGTCGGCGTGAACAGCGTGCGGGCGACGGCGTAACGGCGCAGATCGTCGAGCGTGATCGGCATGGCCGGATGATGCCCCGCGAAGCGCCGTCACATCGCCCTGAACAGGTGCGCGTAGAGCCGGCTCACCGGCAGCTTCTCCGCGCGCCCGCGCAGGCTGAGGCTCGCCTTGCCGGCCGCGTCGCGCACAACACTGTCGATCGCATCGGCCCGCACCACGGTGCCGCGGTGCACCTGCCAGAAGGCACCGGCGTCGAGCTGCGGCAACAGCTCGCGCAGCGAGGTGCGAATCAGGTATTCACGGCCCGCGGTCAGCACCCGCACGTACTTGTCGGCGGCCTCGAAGTACAGCACGTCGTCGATCGGCACCATGCGGATGCCCTCGCCGACGCCGGCCTGGATCACCCGCAGCGGCGGCCGCGCCGTACGACCCGGCACATCCGCGCCGAGCAGGACGCGCAGCTGGGCGAGCGTGGCATCGAAGTCGCGGCCGCCCTGCGCGCGCCGCGCAAGCGCCTGCTGCACTTTTGCCACCGTCCGTTGCAGCCGCGCCGCCTGCACCGGCTTGAGCACGTAGTCGATCGCCTGCGCATCGAAGGCCTGCACGGCGTACTGGTCGTACGCGGTGACGAACACCAGTGCCGGGAATGGCGGCTCGGTCCCCCAGGCGTCGGCGAGTTCGGCCGCTGCCTCCAGGCCGCTCTGGCCGGGCAGGCGGATGTCGAAGAACAGCACGTCAGGCTGCGTGGCCAGCGCCTGCACCACCGCCGAGGCACCGTCGCCCACCGTCGCGAGCACGCGCAGCTCGGGCCAGGCGTGCGCGAGTTCGGCGACGTGCGCCTGCGCGAGCAGCGGCTCGTCTTCGGCGATCAGCGCGGTGGCCTTCATCGCTGCAACGGGAATCGAATGCTCGCCCGCGCACCCTGGCCCGGCGCCGAAACGAAATCGACGCTGGCCGCCGCGCCGTAGAGCGTCAGCAACCGTTCGCGCACTTGCGCGAGGCCGAAGCCGTGGCCATCGACCGGCGCCTCGGCCTGGCCCGCGCCGGTGTCGGCCACCTCGAGCACGACACTCTCGCCATCACGCCGCGCCGCGACCGTGACGCAGCCGCCGTCGATCTTCGGTTCCAGTCCGTGCCGGATGCTGTTCTCGACCAGCGGTTGCAACAACAGCGTCGGCACCGGCTGCTGCGCCAACTCGGCCGGCAGATCGAGCGTGAACACGAGGCGCGGGCCCATGCGAACGGCCATCAGCTCGAGGTAGTCGCGCAGGCGCTCGAACTCGGTGGCGAGCGAGTGCGTGGTGCTGCGTGAAGCGTCGAGCGTGGCGCGCAGGTAGGCGATCAAGTGGTCGAGCATGCGCTGCGCGCGCGGCGGGTCGGCGCCGATCAGCACGCGCAGGTTCGCCAGAGTGTTGAAGAGCATGTGCGGCTCGAGTTGCGCCTCGAGCAGCTTCAGCCGCGCCTCGCCCGCGAGCTGGCGCACCTCGGCCATCTTGCGTTCGAGCCAGGCGCTCTTGTTGACGCTGTAGAAGTAATAGGTGGCCGCAGTGCCGGCGAGCACGGTGATGAGGATCGAGCTGCGAAGCTGCTCGCGGGCCTGGCCGGGCGCCCACGAAGAACAGCCGAACCAGGCGTCGCCGGCGAACGTGCCGATGAAGAAACCCGCAACGATCCCGGTGACCACGAGCATCAGACCGGCCCAGCCGCGCGGCCAACCCGTCTCGATGCTCGACGGCGCGAGATGGCGGCCGAAATCGATCCAGGCCCAGGTGCTCGTGCCGATCGCGAGTGAATACACCAGCGGCATGTCGTATGGCTTGTCGGACGACAACGCGAACTGCGCCGACGAGATCGCGAGGCAGAACGCCAGCGTCTGCAACAGGTGGCGCAGCTTGGCGATCCAGTCGATCGTCATGGCCGCGGGTCACGATGTTCGCGCTGCAGGCGTTCGCGTTCTCTTTGCACCAGGCGTTCGCGCAGGCCGCTGCCCGAGCCGAGAACGAAGACCGACACGCCGTGCAGCATCACGCCCAGGCCCCACCCGAGCAGCGGGAACACCGACCACGGCCGCGTGCCGATGCCGTACTTCGACACCGCGAAGACCGCCAGGTTGACCACCACGTAAAGCGCCGCGTGGATGTACCAGCCGAGCTTCGCACCGGCGCGCTTGCGCGCGATGCGATCGATTTCGTCGGACGACAGCGGTGTGTTCATGAGGGGCCAAGTCTAGGGGAGCAGGTGCTTGCGGAAGAAGTCGCCGATACGCTGATCGACCACGGGCAACACGCGGCGATCGAACCCGGGCGGGTCGGCGAGCAGCGCGGCGGCGGTCTTGCCGAGCACGTCGGCCGGGGGCGCCGGCGACAGCAACGCGCCGTGCCCGCCGCCGGACAACTCGGCGACACGTTCGCACGGCGCGCAGGCGTTCAGCACCGCAGCGCTGTGGAATGCCGGTGCGAGCCACCGATCCTGGCCGGCCGTCACGAGACCGAGCGGCATGCGCGGCGCGACGAGCGAGGCCATGTCGAAATCGGCCGCGAACGGAACGCCGGCGACGATGGCGCGGATGCGCGGATCGGTGTG
>JANMAW010000009.1:0-1818 GCA_031360005.1 Rhizobacter sp. | reverse complement strand
AAGCGCGCGACCTCGCTCTCGCGCAGATGCGGCGGCGGGTTGCGCCAGAAATTCATCTTGTCCCAGCCGCCGATCTCGACGGCCCCGAGCTGCGGGTGCATGAAGGGCTTCCATTCGGCGTGCGCCTGGCCGCCACATTGCTCGTCGCTCCATTTCAGCAGCTTCAGGTCGTCGTCGACCGGGTGCTCGCGGTACCAGTCGATCCACTTATAGTCGGTGATGCCGGCCTCGCGGTTGGGGCTCCACAGCTCGACCACCCAGAAGAGCGCGCCGAGGTGCTCGTAGAACCAGTCCTGCGTGCCGCCGATGGTTTCCTTCGGGTGGTACTTGAAGTCGTGCCAGATGCTGACGGCCGGGTAGCCGGTGAGCTCGCTGCCGAGCGCGCTGAAGCGCTTGATCGACCACAGGTCCTCGGGCGTCATGTCGTCGTCGCTCATCGTGCCCATCGGCCGCAGGATCACGCCACTGTGGGTGTGAAAGCTGATCGCCGCGCCGATGTTCGGGTGCGCGAGCACGAAGTCGACCATCGCCTTGACCTCGGGCTCGCTCGCCGGGTAGTCGCCGGCGCCGGCCTGCTCGAACTCCTGGCGCCAGTAGGCCGGGAAGTTGCGGTTCAGGTCGAGGCCTTCGGGATCCTTGTTGACGTTGATGGTCAGGCCGTCGTAGTGGGTCAGCGTCCCTTCGGGCATCAGCCGGTAATACTCGCCGCCGAACTCGCCGGGCGGGCGCGGCACCATCAGGCGCGCGTCGCGCTCGCACTTCCGGTAGCCGCCGTGCGGGTCGGGCACACGCATGAACAGCACGCGGCCGTCGCCGTCGACATCTTCGACCGTCAGGCCGTCGACCGGGTCTTCCTCGTACGGATAGCGCCGCGTGCTCGAGCGGATGTGGCGCGGCTTGTCGGCCAGCGCGAGCTCGGCGCCGTCGGGGTTCAGCCGCGGGCAGAGGTAGAGCGTGCGGGTGTCGAGCAGATGCGTGATCTGCTCGTCGGTGCCGTAGCCGGTGACGAGCTGGTGCAGGTAGAACAGCACCGCGGTGCTGGCGGTCAACTCGGCGGCGTGGATGTTGCCGTCGGCCCAGAACGCCGGCTTGTCGGCATGCGCGCCGGTCAGCGTGTTGGTGACGCTCGCGACCCAGATGTCGCGGCCCTCGAAGGTCTTGCCGATCGACGCGACCGACACCAGGTCGGGATGCGCATCGGCGTAGTCGAACAGCAGCCGGGTCAGCACGTCGTGGCGGTAGAAGGCGTCGAAGCGAGGCGTGGGTGTGGCGGGCGTGGTCATGGGCAGGACGCGACAGCGGGGTTCCGCTGCGGGCGGCGAGCGGCAAGGGCCGAGTGTCTCAGCTGCGAACGGGGTTGCCTATGCCCGCAAACACCCGGCGCGCCGCCCGATCGGCGGACGAACCGGCTCAGCCCGCGCCGAGCGGCGCCCCGTCGACGAAGACACGCAGTTCGCCGGGCGCGAACGCGATCCAGGTCTCGTCCTTCGTCAGCGGCTCGGTGACGACGACTGCCACCTTGTCATGCACCGAGGTGTGGTGCGAGAAATCGACCGTCACGTCGTCGTCGTGCAGCGATGCGCGGGTGAACGGGTGCTGCCGCACCAGGTGATGCAGCGCCGTCGAGCAATGCGCCCACAGCGCCTGGCCGTTGCTCAGCATGAAGTTGAAGCTGCCGTGCCGCGCCGCCACCGGCGCCAGCTCACGCAGCGTCGTGGTCAGCTCGGCGATCGGCGGCACGCTCGCATGCGCCTTCGCGAGCTCCTGCATCAGCCAGCAGAACGCGCGCTCGCTGTCGGTCTCGCCGACCGGGCGGAA
>JANMAW010000602.1:0-3653 GCA_031360005.1 Rhizobacter sp. | reverse complement strand
AAGCGCGGCGGGCGCGGCAAGCAGGCCACGCAGACGAAGGAAGACGACTGGATCGAGCAGCTCTTCATCGCCAACACACACGACTACATCCTGTGCTTCACCAACAAGGGCCGCGTCTACTGGCTGAAGGTCTGGGAAGTGCCGCAAGGTTCGCGCAACTCGCGCGGACGGCCGATCGTCAACATGTTCCCGCTGCAGCAGGGCGAGAAGGTCAATGTGGTTCTGCCTCTGACGAACAGCTTCCGCAGCTTCCCGGCCGACCACTATGTCTTCATGGCCACCGCGCAGGGCGTCGTCAAGAAGACCTCGCTCGATGAGTTCAGCAACCCGCGCAAGGCCGGCATCATCGCGGTCGACCTCGACGAGGGCGACTTCCTGATCGGCGCCGCGCTCACCGACGGCAAGCACGACGTGATGCTGTTCAGCGACGGCGGCAAGGCGGTGCGCTTCGACGAAGACGAAGTGCGCCCGCTGAGCCGAACCGCCCGCGGCGTGCGCGGCATGGCGCTCGACGAGGGCCTGAGCGTGATCGCGATGCTGGTCGCGGAAGACGAAACCCAGAGTGTGCTCACTGCCACCGAAAACGGCTACGGCAAACGCACATCGATCCTGGAGTACACGCGCCACGGCCGCGGCACCAAGGGCATGATCGCGATCCAGCAAAGCGGGCGCAACGGCAAGGTCGTCGCGGCCACGCTGGTGCGGCGCGACGACGAGATCATGCTGATCACCGACAAAGGCGTGCTGGTGCGCACCCGGGTTTCGGAGATCCGCGAAATGGGCCGCGCGACGCAGGGCGTGACGCTGATCGCGCTCGACCAGGGCACACAGCTGAGCGGGTTGCAGCGCATCGTCGAGAATGACGCCAACGGCGATGCCCTTGGCGACGGGGTCGCCACCTTGCCCCGCGAACCCAACGGCGATTCCGGCGACGAGCCGGATTCCGAGGAGAACTCCTGATGAAACGACTGATCGTGACGGCGCTGCTGACCGGCGCCGCGGTGGCCCATGCCCAATCCACGGCTACGCCTGCCAGCGCTCCTTCCTCGCCGGCGAAGAAGGAGCTGGTGCAGAAGCTGATGGTTCTGCAGCAGCCCGGCATCGAGACCCTTGCCCGCAACATGGTCGAGCAGCCGGCGCTGCGGATGATGCAGGAGGCCGGGCGCGCTTTGCAGCAACAGGTCGCGCCCGACAAGCGCGAAGCCATCGGCAAGAGCATCGAGGCGGACGTCCGCAAGTTCGTCGACGAGTCGGTGCCGATCGTGCGCGAGCGCGCAGTCAAGCTCGCGCCTTCGACCATTGGCGTGATGATGGAAGAAAAGTTCACCGAAGACGAACTCAGGCAGCTCGTCGCGTGGCTCGAATCGCCGGTGACCAAGAAGTACGCCCAGCTCGGCCCCGAGATGCAGAGCGGCTTCACCCAGAAACTCGTGGCCGAATCGCGCCCGATCGTCGACCCGCGCCTGCAGGCTCTCGAAGCCAAGGTTCGTGCAAGCCTCGGCGTGCCCGCCGCCGGATCGGCCGGCCCGGCTCCGGCGAAAGCTGCTGCGCCCGCGAACAAGGCCTCGGGCAAGTGAGCCGACGCAGCGAGGCGCGCATCCAATGGCGCAGCGCAGACGGCTCGGTTTCGCTCGGGTGCTGCACGGATTCGCGGGTGCTTCGTTCCGACGCGAATCGGCGCTGAGCCGCTCGCATGCGCTGCGGCGCGTCGCCAACGCGCCTTCGCAGCCCTGCCGCGTGCGAGAATTTCGTTCACGTCATGGCTGATTCTTCCCTTTCCATCGCTCCCGATCTGCTTGCGCTGCGCACCCAGATCGACAGACTCGACCGCGACCTGCTCGCGTTGCTGAACCGGCGCGCGGCGCTCGCGTTGCAAGTGGGCGAATTGAAGAAGCGCGAGGGGTCGGTGGCGTTTCGGCCGGAACGCGAGGCCCAGGTCATCGAGGGGATGAAGACCGCCAACCACGGCCCGCTGCAGTCCGAAAGCGTCGCGCCGATCTGGCGCGAGATCATGTCGGCCTGCCGTGCGCTCGAAACGCCCACGCGCGTCGCCTATCTCGGCCCGGCGGGCACCTTCAGCGAACTGGCGGCGCTCGGCTTTTTCGGCTCGACGATCGTCAAGGTGCCGTGCGCGAATTCAGACGAGGTGTTTCACGTCACGAGCGCCGGCGCGGCCGACTTCGGCGTGGTGCCGGTCGAGAATTCCAGCGAAGGCGTCGTCACGCGCTCGCTCGACCTGTTTCTGACGACACCGCTGTTCATCATCGGCGAGACCAGCCTGTACGTGCGCCACAACCTGTTGCGACGCGAAAACTCGCTTGACGCGATCCAGGCGGTGTGCGCGCACCCGCAGGCGCTCGCCCAGTGCCACGGCTGGCTCAGCAATCACCTGCCGAACGTCGAGCGGCGTCCGGTGTCGAGCAACGCCGAAGGCGCGCGGCTGGCGAGTCTCGACTCGACGCTCGCCGCGCTGGCCAGCACGCACGCCGCGACCGAGTTCGGTCTGCACATCGTGTCGCCGGCGATCCAGGACGACGCCCACAACCGCACCCGGTTCGCGATCGTCGCGCATCCGAGCCAGCACCCGCAACCGAAGGCCTCGGGCCACGACTGCACCAGCCTCATCGTTTCGGTGACGAACCGGCCCGGCGCCGTGCACGACATGCTGGTGCCGCTGAAGAACCATGGTGTGTCGATGACCCGGTTCGAATCCCGTCCGGCCCGTTCGGGCCAATGGGAGTATTACTTCTACATCGATCTGCAGGGCCACCCCGATCAACCCCATGTGGCCGCGGCGCTGAACGAACTGCGCAGCGTCTGCGCATTCTTCAAGCTGCTCGGCACGTACCCCATCGACGTGCATTGAAGAGGGCCTGAGATGAGCCAGCCGCTACGCTCCCTTCGTCCACCGCCGCCTAGTGCCACGGGTGGCCTGTTCGTCGCCCATCGGGCGCAGCGGGCTGCCTGATGTTCAACCAACTCGGAGTGATCGGCTGCGGCCTGATGGGCGGATCGTTTGCGCTCGCGCTCAAGCGCGCCGGCCTCGTCAAGCGCGTGATCGGCTACAGCAAGTCGCCTTCGACGACCGAGAAAGCGAAAAAGCTGGGCATCATCGACACCGCCGCCGAATCGGCGCTGCTCGCCGTGTCGGGCTCCGACATCGTGCTGATCGCCGTGCCGGTGGCCGCCACCGAAGCGACCTTCAAGGCGATCCGCCCGATGATCGAGCCGGGCGTGCTGATCATGGATGTGGGCTCGACGAAGCGCGATGTGGTCGACGCGGCGCGCCGGGTGCTCAAGGAGCACATCGTGTCGTTCGTGCCCGCGCATCCGATTGCCGGCAAGGAGGCCTCGGGCATCGACCACGCCGACGCGACGCTGTACAGCGGCCGACAGGTCATCCTGACTCCGCTGCCGCAAACGTCGCCGGAGCTCCTGCAGCGCGCCACCGACGCGTGGGCCGGTATCGGTTCACAGGTGCTGCGGATGACGGCCGAGAACCACGACGCCGCGTTCGCGGCCGTGAGCCACCTGCCGCACATGCTGGCGTTTGCATATTTCAACGCGGTGGCCGGGCAGCCAGCCGGTCGCGATTACCTCTCGCTCGCCGGACCCGGGTTTCGCGATTTCACGCGCATTGCCGCCAGCGACGC
>JANMAW010000593.1:0-1806 GCA_031360005.1 Rhizobacter sp. | reverse complement strand
ATCGCCGGGGGCATGTATGCGCTGAATTTCGAGATCGCGACCGCCGAGGTCGTCGGCGCGGCGCGCTCCGGGGCCTACCTGCTGTTCACCTTTCTCGGTGGCGCGACCTTCTTCTTTGGCCCGATCATCGGTGCGATCCTGATGGTCGTCGCGTTCGTGCTGTTGTCCGAGGTCACGAAGGCCTGGCTGCTGTACCTCGGCCTGGTGTTCGTGCTGATGGTGATGTATGCGCCCGGCGGCATCGCCAGCCTGATCATGATGAACCTGCGCGTCGCGGCCTTCGGCAAATTGCGTGGTCTGCTGCGCTGGTACCTGCCGCTTGCGCTGACCGGGGCGCTGATGTTCTTCGGCCTGGCCGCGATGATCGAGATGATCTACCACCTGCAACTCGACACCGCGCTGGGACCGACCTTGCGCTTCATGGGGTTCGAACTCGACGTGCAGGCGCCGTCGAGCTGGCTCGGCGCGCTCGCCGTCGCCGCGGTCGGGCTGGTGCTGTTCGAGTGGACGCGGCGCCGGTTCGCGCGCCAGTGGGGCGAGGTGCAGGGTGAGATCGAGGCGTCGATCCGCGCGCGCGAGGCTGCATGAAGCTGACCGCGAGTCACCCCGGCGCGGCAATCGTCCAAGGCAATGTGGCCTGCCACCGGCTGCGCTGCCCGATGGCTTGCGACAACGGCCCCGAGGCAGCAGCATGAGCACTCCTTGCGCGGTCGAACTGAAGAACCTGCGCAAGTCGTTCGGCAAGACCGAGATCATCCGCGGCGCCGATCTCGCGGTGGCGCCGGGCGAGAGGGTCGCGATCATCGGCCCGAACGGCGCCGGCAAGTCGACGCTGTTCAACCTGATCAGCGGGCGCTTCGGCGCGAGCAGCGGCGAGATATTGCTGCACGGCCAGCGCATCGACGGCCTCAAGCCCTTCGAGATCAGCCGCCTGGGGCTGGCACGCAGCTTCCAGATCACCAACATTTTCGGGCGCCTGTCGGTATTCGAGAACCTGCGCTGCGGCGTGCTCTGGTCGCTGGGCTACAAGTACGCGTTCTGGAAGTTCCTCGCCGGGCTGACCGATGCCAACGAGCGCGCCGAACAACTGCTGCGCGATATCCGCCTCGAACGCAAGCGCGACACGCTGGCGATGAACCTGACCTCTGCGGAGCAGCGCGCGCTCGAGATCGGCATCACGATCGCCGGCGGCGCCAGCGTGGTGCTGCTCGACGAGCCGACCGCCGGCATGAGCAAGAGCGAGACGAGCCGTTTCATCGAGCTGATCCGCGAGGTCACCGTCGGCAAGACGCTGCTCACCGTCGAGCACGACATGGGCGTGGTGTTCGGCCTGGCCGACAAGATCGCCGTGCTCGTCTACGGCGAGGTGATCGCCTTCGACGTGCCCGAGGCGGTGCGCGCGAATCCGCGTGTCCAGGAGGCTTATCTGGGCTCGGTGCTGGCCGACCAGCAGGCTGCGGAGGCGCGGCACTGAAGCTCGCGCAACAGAGATGCTGCAACTTGACGCCCTGCACGCCTTCTATGGCAAGAGCCACATCCTGCACGGCGTCAACATGCGCGTGGGCGAGGGCGAGATCGTCAGCCTGCTCGGGCGCAACGGCTCGGGCCGCTCGACCACGGTGAAGGCCATCATGGGGTTGGTCAGAGGCGAAGGTTCGGTGAAGTTTCGCGATCAGGAGATCCTCGGCCATCACGCGTTCGACATCGCGCACCGCGGCATCGGCTATGTGCCCGAGAACCGCGACATCTTCCCCAAGCTCACGGTGCGGCAGAACCTGCAGCTCGGCGAAAAAGGCGGCAGACGCG
>JANMAW010000582.1:0-12611 GCA_031360005.1 Rhizobacter sp. | reverse complement strand
GTCAGCAATTCCGTATTCAACGGCACGTTTTCGATCATCAGCACGGGTAGCAACACCTATACCTACAGCTTGCCGTCCCGGCCCGCCAGCAACAGCGGCTTTAGCCAGGGCACATCGTTCTACTCCCCTGTCAGTTGCCCGAGCGGGCAGGGCAGGCTGATCACGCAGCCGCAGCAGCGGACCGAGAGTACGGTCTCGAACGCGGCGACGACGACGACGACGACGACGCCGACGACCGACACCACTGTCACCACCAGCGGGACGGTCACGCCGTACACCATCACGACGACAACGATCAACGGCGTGGCGTCGGTGAACACGGTGACCGGCACGCCGGCGCCCTTCAGTTCGGCGATCACGACAACCACCGCCGGCCCTGGAGCGCCGACGACGACGAGCGGGACAGCCACCACCGCCGCGGCCAACACCTTCAGCGCCTGGGCGAACTCCGGGTCGCCGACATCGGGCGCGTGCTCGGGCACAGTCACGATGCCGAACCCGAACCCCAGCAATGCGACCTCGACGACGCCGAGCTCGCCCACGCCTGTCGTGACCGGGCCGGTGACGACGACGCCGGCGCCCAGCGCGCCGACGTATGGCACGTCGACGACCACACCTGCGGGCCCGACGCTGACCCGCAGCGCCAGCACGTTCACGACCACCTCGACCTCGACCGGCGGCGTCATCGATTCGCTCGCCGACGTCGCGATGTACTACTACAACACCGACCTGCGCGACAGCGGGCTGGGCAACTGCACGGGTTCGCTCGGCAGCGGCATCGATGTGTGCGCGAACAAGGTGTCACCGAAGGGCAGCGACGACGCCACCTGGCAGCACATGACGACCTTCACGCTCGGCCTGGGTGTCAATGGCTTGCTGAAGTACGACCCGAACTATCTGACGCAGACGGTCGGCGACTATTTCAACATCAAGCAGGGCACGCAGAACTGGCCGCTGGCCGGGCCCACGAAGGAGGCCGAGAACATCGACGACCTGTGGCACGCGGCGGTGAACGGTCACGGCCAGTACTTCAGCGCAGGCGATCCGGTCGCGCTCGCTGCCAGCCTGGACACCACGCTGAAGGCGATCGACAACAAGACCGGCTCGGCCTCGGCCGCGGCGGCGAGTAACCTGCAGCCGGTGCAGGGCGACAACAAGCTCTTCATCGCGCAGTACGTGACCGGCCAGTGGACCGGCGACCTGATCGCGAAGACCATCGGCACCACCTCCGGACTGATTTCGGACACCAACCTCTGGAGCGCACAGGCGCTGCTGGGCACGACAACCCGGCAGATCACGTACTTCAAGAAGAACGCCACCGGCAACACCGGCGTGCTGCGAACGTTCAACTACACGAACCTGCTCGCCGACACCCTGACGGCCAACTTCGACGACGCGTGCAACATGAGCGTGCCGCTGTCGCAATGCGCGACGCTCGCCGCCACCGCGGCCGACACCAACAACCCGGTCGCTGCCCGAACCGATGCGACATTGGCGCGAGCCAAGGTCACGGGCGCGAACGTGGTCGACTTCCTGGCCGGCGTTCGCACCTACGAGCAATCGGCCGTCAGTCCCAGCGACCAGGTGTTCCGCACCCGCGTCGGCCTGCTCGGCGACATCGTCGGTGGCGCACCGGTGTATGTGAAGAAGCCACCCTTCAAGTACACCGAGCGCGGCTACGCCACGTTCGCCAGTACCAATGCGTCTCGCGCCGGCGTCGTCTACGTGGGGTCGAACGACGGCATGCTGCACGCATTCGCCGGCGATACCGGAGTCGAGCTGTGGGCCCACATCCCGTCGTTCATGCTGCCAAAGCTGTACCACCTGGCCGACGCGGACTACTCGAACCGGCATGAGTATTTCGTCGACGGCGCGCCCGTCATCGGCGACATCTGGGACGGTACCAACTGGAAGACGATCCTGGTCGGCGGGCTCGGAGCGGGCGGCCGCGGCTACTACGCCCTCGACATCACCGTTCCCACTGCGCCGGTGGCACTCTGGGAGTTCAAGAGCCCGGACCTGGGTCTGAGCTTCGGCAACCCGGTGATCACGAAGCGCGCCGACGCCGCCGGCACCTGGGTCGTTGCATTCGCATCGGGGTACAACAACAACACCAACGGTGGGGACGGGAATGGCCATCTGTTTGTGCTGAACGCCCTCACCGGAGCCGAATTGCTGAAGATCGGCACGTTCACGAGCGGCACCACACCGGCAGGAACGACCACGACGCCGAGCGGCCTGGCGAAGATGAATTCGTGGGTCGATTCGGAGATCGACAACACCGCGAAGCGCTTCTATGGCGGCGACCTGCTCGGCAACCTGTGGCGCTTCGATATCGACAACCTGGTGGCTCCGAATCAGGCGGCGCTGCGCATGGCCTACATGCAGGCGGGCAGCCCGCTGGCGCCGCAGCCGATCACAACCGCGCCGCAGCTGGCCGAGGTGAAGGGCAGCGACGGCATCAAGTACCCGGTGGTTTATGTGGGGACCGGGCGCCTGCTGGGCTCTGCCGACCTTGGCGACACCGCGAAACAATCGGTCTATGCGCTGAAGGACACGCTGACCGACTCGACCCTCGGCGACGTGCGCGCGCGCAGCTCGGTGGTCGTGCAGGTGATGGCGCAGGCGGCCGCCTTCGGGGCCGTCACCACTTCGAACAACCCGGTCGACTGGGCGACGAAAGATGGCTGGCGCACGGACTTCCTGAACGCGGGCGAGCGCGTCAACGTCGAGCCTCAACTGCTGTTCAACACGCTGACGGTCGCGTCGAACCTTCCCAGGCGCGATGACTGCTCGGACGGTAGCTCCTACCTCTACAGGTTCGACATCGGCTCTGGGTCCAGCGCGCTCGGTGACGGCAAGACACTGGGCACCTGGCTGGGCAACACGATGGTCGTCGGCCTGAGTTTCGTGCAGCTCCAGAAGGCGACAGCCAACGGTGAAACCGCGACGGCCGGTAGCGGCGACACCGTGACGATCGTCGTGGACAACAACGGCAACGTGATCACCAGCCCGGTGCCCGAGCCGACCACGAACGTCGGCACGACGAAGCGCACCTCGTGGCGTGAACTGGTGGAGTGAGTCACCGAGGGCGGAGCGGTGGGCGGCGTCGGTGGTCGGTCGATTCAGCATGTCGAATCGGCCGGTCATGAGCCGCGTCAGCGCCTGCGTCGTGGTCGTCGTCGGCTTGCACGCAGGTCTGCTTGCGATTCCGGTGCGATCGGGTGTGGCGAAGGCCGCCCCTATGGCGACCGCCACGCCGATGCAGGTCAGGCTGTTGCCGCAGCCTTCCAGCCGCACGGCGTTGGCCGCAGACACAGGCCCGCCGGTCCGGCCCCGGCCGACCGCCGCGACGCCGGCAGCCGAACAGGCCCGGACTGACAGCACGGCGCCGGCCCTCGAGCGCGACGTGCCGGTTGCTGAGCCGGTCGTCACCGAAGCACCGGCGCCGCCCGAGCCGAATTGGTTCTTTCCCGCTGTCGACGCGGATGACAGCTACCTGCCGCGCTCGATGCTTTCGGTGGCCCCGAGCCCGACAGGCCCGGTCGTCATCGACTATCCGGCGTTCGATGGTGAGCAAGCCCGCTACGTGAGCGAGCTGTCGTTGTTCATCGACACGTCGGGCAGGGTGTTGCGTGTCCGGGTCGAAGGAAAGGCCTTGCCCCAAGCACTCGAGGAAGCCGCGCGATCCGCATTCCTCGGGGCGCGCTTTCAGCCCGGACAGCAGGAAGGGCGCGCGGTGCGCTCGCGAATCCGGGTCGAAGTGAGCTTCGACACCAGCGGCCCAGGACGTTAGACGGTCCCCGGATTGCGGGCAGGGGCGGGGGACGTACGCGGGGCTGCTCCGCGACCGCGTACAGTGACCATGCGACAATTCTGTCGAATGAGTCCGGCGCGAATCAAGCCGTTGCGCTCGGCGCACCGACTGCGACAAGAACATCCGACCCGTGATGCCGAGTGAAGCACGCACCCGCTTGAAGCCAGATGTCCTGATCGACGTCGACCACGTCACCTTCGGCTACGACGCCAGCAGAACCATCCTGAACGATGTCTCGCTGAGTTTTGTGCGCGGCAAGGTCACGGCGATCCTGGGTGGATCGGGGTGCGGCAAGACGACGCTGCTGCGGCTCATCGGCGGCGTCCACCCGGCGAACCAGGGCAGCATTCGATTCGACGGCGAGGTCATCGACCCGCGCGATACGGAGCAGCTGTTCAAGCTGCGCCGGCGCCTGGGCATGCTGTTCCAGTTCGGCGCGCTGTTCACCGATTTGACGGTGTTCGAGAACGTCGCCTTCCCGCTGCGCGAGCACACCGATCTCGATGACACGATGATCCGCGACATCGTGCTGATGAAGTTGAATGCGGTCGGGTTGCGCGGCGCGGCGAAGTTGCGCATCTCCGAGGTCTCGGGCGGAATGGCGCGTCGCGTCGCGCTCGCCCGCGCGATCGCGCTCGACCCCGAACTCATCATGTACGACGAGCCCTTCGCCGGCCTCGATCCGATCTCGATGGCGGTGGCCGCGAACCTGATCCGCACCCTCAACGACACGACCGGAGCCACCTCGTTGGTCGTCTCGCACGACGTGCAGGAATGCTTCACGATCTGCGACTACGCCTATCTGCTTTCGTCACAGGGGCGTGTCGTGGCGCACGGCAAGCCGCAGGAGTTGAGCGCCTCCGAAGACCCGGAGGTGCGCCAGTTCATTCGCGGCGAACCCGACGGCCCGGTGCGCTTTCACTACCCGGCCACGCCGTTGGCGGAAGACTTCGGGGTCAGGGCATGAGCAACCCCTTGAGTTATCTTGGCCAACGAGCCCTGGACATCCTGCGCGCTCTCGGACATCACGCGTTCTTCTTCGCCGATCTGCTGCGCAGCATGCCGGCCGCGTTGCGCCGTCCGTTCCTTGTCGTCACGCAGGTTCACGCGATCGGCAACCTGTCGCTCGTGATCATCATGTCGTCGGGCCTGGCAGTGGGCTTCGTGCTGGCGCTGCAGTCGTATTACGCGCTCGTCACCTACGGCGCGTCGGAGTCGCTCGGGCTGCTCGTCAACCTGTCACTGGTGCGCGAACTCGGGCCGGTCGTCACGGCGCTGCTGTTCGCGGGTCGCGCGGGCACCTCGCTGACGGCCGAGATCGGGTTGATGAAGGCCGGCGAGCAACTCGCGGCGATGGAAATGATGGCCATCGATCCGAAGAGCCGCGTGCTCGCGCCGCGCTTTCTGGGCGGTATCGTCGCGATGCCGGTTCTCGCGGTGCTGTTCTCGGCAGTCGGCATCATGGGCGCCTACGTCGTCGCGGTGCGGCTGATCGGCGTGGACGACGGCAACTTCTGGTCGATCATGCAGAACGGTGTCGATGTCTGGCGCGACGTCGGCAACGGCATCATCAAGAGCTTCGTGTTCGGCGTGATCTGCACTTTCGTCGCGGTGTATCAGGGCTACGAGACGCAGGCCACGCCCGAAGGTGTCGCGCACGCCACCACCCGCACGGTGGTGATTTCGTCATTGAGTGTGCTGGCGATGGACTTCGTGCTCACGGCACTGATGTTCTCGACTCACTGAGGCTGGGAAGGAATCCGGGAGATGGGCAAGCATCATGAATAAGAAGGGCATCGAAACGCTGGTCGGACTGTTCGTGCTGCTGGGCATCGTCGGGTTGCTGTTCCTCGCGCTGAAAGCGGCCAACCTCGGCACCTTCAGCGTCGGCGACACCTACACGCTGTCGGCTCGGTTCGACAACATCGGCGGCCTGAAAGTGCGCGCACCGGTGCGCAGCGCAGGGGTGACGATCGGGCGCGTCGCCTCGATCACGCTCGACCCGAAGACCTATCAAGGGGTGGTACAGCTGGACATGCAGCGCGGCGTGCAGTTCCCCAGCGACTCGTCGGCGCGCATCCTGACCTCCGGATTGCTCGGCGACCAATATGTCGGCATCGAGGCCGGCGCCGAGGAGAAGACCTTTGATGCCGGCGGCATCATCAAGCAGACCCAGTCAGCGGTTGTGCTCGAGAGCCTGATCAGCCAGTTCCTGTTCAGCAAGGCAGCCGATGCGGGTTCGTCGCCAGCGCCGGCCCAGCCCGCTAGCGGAGCCAGGAAATGACGCGCCTTCTGCCCTCGCGATCCGCGCTGGCGCTGCTGTTTGTCGCGCTGATCGCCCTCGGCGGCTGCTCGACCATCCAGGTCGCTCGCGGTGGCCCCGGCCAGCGGCTCGATCCGTGGGAGAACTGGAACCGAAAGGTCTTCGCGTTCAACGAAGGCCTCGACGAGAAGGTCCTGAAGCCGATCGCCACCGGCTATGCGAAGGTCGTGCCACAGTTCGTGCGTCGCAGCGTCGACAACTTCTTCGCCAACGCCGCCGACGCGTGGTCGGCCGTCAACAATGTGCTGCAAGGCAAGGTGGAGCCGGCGTTCCAGGACGTGGTGCGCGTGACCACCAATACAGTATTCGGCTTCTTCGGCTTGCTCGATGTCGCGAGCGAATTCGGCTTGGAGCACCACTACGAAGACTTCGGCCAGACCTTGGGCCGCTGGGGCTTCGGTGCGGGAGCCTATGTGGTGTGGCCGCTGCTCGGCCCATCGACGGTGCGCGACTCGATTGCATTGCCGCTTGACCGCTCCGCGTCGCCTGCGCTCGTGATCAACGATGGCCGCTTGCAGAGCGGCATCACGGTGCTGCAGATCATCAACACGCGCGCGAACCTGCTCGGTGCGAGCAAGGTCATCGATGACATCGCGCTCGACAAATACACCTTCCTGCGCGACGCGTACCTGCAGCGGCGGCGCAGCCTGACCTACGATGGCGATGTCCCGGATGCGCCGGAAGCACCGGATGCGGCGTCGCCCGGCAGTGCGCCGGCTTCGGCTCCCGCGCCAAGGTGAACCGCAACGGGCGCTCGCGCGTTGATGGTGAGAGTCGCGATGAGGCCGATGCTCGTTGCGCTCCAGCAAACCTCAGGTGCATCCGTGCCTGTGAACAGAAGAGGAAACAAGATGTTGTCAATCCGAATGATCGCCTGGCTGGTGGCTGCCGTCATGAGTTCTGGGTCCGGCTACGCCCAGGCGCAGGCGGCGAAGTCGCCCGATGCGCTGATCAAGGAAGTGTCGACCGACGTGCTCGATGCGGTGCGGGCCGACAAATCCATCAAGCAGGGCGATGTCCAAAAGGTCATCGCGTTGGTCGACTCGAAGGTGATGCCGTACGTCGACTTCCGGCGCATGACCTCGTCGGCCGTCGGCCGTTACTGGCGCCAGGCGACGCCCGAGCAGCAAAAGCGCCTGCAGGACGAGTTCAAGATTCTGCTGGTGCGCACGTACTCCGGTGCGCTCGCGCAGGTTCAGGACCAGACGGTTGAGCTCAAGCCGATGCGAGGTTCGCCCGACGACAAGGAAGTCGTCGTGAAGACCGAGATCAAGGGCCGCGGTGACCCGGTGCAGCTGGATTACCGGCTCGAGCAGACAGCGGCAGGCTGGCGAATCTACGACGTCAACGTTCTGGGCGTCTGGCTGGTCGAAAACTACCGCAACAGCTTCTCGCAAGAGATCGGTGCGAACGGCATCGACGGCTTGATCGACAAGCTGGCCGCGCGCAACAAGTCCGCCGGCTCGGCGAAGAGCTGACATTTCGATGTTGCTGCTGCCCGCCGGCATCACCGCTCGCGACGCGAACGACACCCGCCGCCTGCTCACGCAGGCGCTGAAGAGCGAGCCTGAGGGCGCGCTGGTTGTCGATGCATCGAACCTGCAGCAGTTCGATTCGTCTGCGCTCGCGGTCTTGCTCGAATGCCAGCGCGCCGCCGATGCCTGGGGCAAGGCCTTCGTGCTGCGCAATGCGCCGCCGAAGCTGGCCGCGTTGGCCAAGCTTTACGGCGTCGATGTGTTGCTGATGGCGGCGCAGGATCAGTCAAGCGTTGCGCACGCGATTCCTTGAACGCACCCAGTCGAACCCGCGCCACCCGAGCAGCAATGCGATGACGGCGGCGTAAACCGCCACCTCGGCGAAGTTGTTCTTCGCCGAGCGCATCCAGAAGAAGTGCAGCAGCCCGAGCAGTACCACCGCGTAGATCGAGCGATGCAATGCCTGCCAGCGCGCCGCCCCGAGCGCCTTGATGGAACGGTTGAACGAGGTCAACGCCAACGGCGTCATCAGCAGCAGCGCGCTCGTGCCGACCAGGATGAAGGGGCGCTTCGCGATGTCGCGCACGATGTCGTCGAGTGCGAAGCCCATGTCGAGCCAGCTGTAGCACAGCAGATGCACGCAGCCGTAGAAGAACGTGAACAGCCCCAGCATGCGTCGAAAGCGTGCCAAAGCCGGCTGCCCCGCGAGCTTGCGCAGTGGCGTGACGGCCAGCGTGATGCACAACATGCGCAGCGTCCAGTCGCCGGTGGCGCGGATCAACGCCTCGGCGGGATTCGCGCCGAGCGCGTCCGAACCCATCGTCGTCAGCACGGCGCCTCGTACCAGCCAGGCGAGCGGCAGCAGGCACGCGATGAACAGCGCGAGCTTCGCGGCAGGGCGCAGCAGCAGCGGCCTGGGCCGGGTCGCGCGAGGCGCGGCGACTCCAGAGGGCAGAATGGTCGTGCGGTCCATGCGGTCGGCAACGATCAGAAGAATTTCTTCAGGTCGATACCGGTGTACAGCTGCGCCACCTGTGGCCCGTAACCGTTGAACATCAACGTCGCGCGCTTCTTCGCGAACAGGCCGTCCTCGCCGATGCGGCGCTCGGTGGCTTGGCTCCAGCGCGGATGGTCGACTTCGGGGTTTACGTTCGAGAGGAAGCCGTACTCCTGGCTCGCGCTCTTCACCCAGCTGGTGGCCGGCTGCTTTTCCGTGAAGCGGATCTTGACGATCGACTTGCCGCTTTTGAACCCGTACTTCCAGGGCACCACCGCGCGCACCGGAGCGCCGTTCTGGTTCGGCAGCACTTCGCCATACAGGCCGAAGGCGAGCAGGGTCAGCGGGTGCATCGCCTCGTCGATGCGCAGCCCTTCGACATAGGGCCACTCGAGCACGCGCGAGCCGACGAAAGGCATCGTCTTCGGATCGGCCAGCGTGATGAACTCGACGTACTTGGCGTTGCCGGTGGGCTCGACGCGCTTGATAAGCTCGGCGAGCGAATACCCCACCCACGGGATCACCATCGACCAGCCTTCGACGCAGCGCAGCCGGTAGACGCGTTCTTCCATCGCGCTGAGTTTGAGCAACTCGTCGAGGTCGTAGACCTTGGGCTTCCTGACCTCGCCTTCGATCGCCACCGTCCACGGGCGCAGCTTCAGCGTGTGCGCATTCTTCGCCGGGTCGAGCTTGTCGGTGCCGAACTCGTAGTAGTTGTTGTAGCCGGTCACATCGGCGTAGGCCGTGAGTTTTTCCATCGTCATGCCGCCCGGGATAGCGCCGCGCACGCCCGGCAGAGCCGCAAGTTTGCCGGGCCGCGTGGCTTGGGCATGCGCGTCACGCTGTGCCCAGCTTGCCAGCACCGCCCCTGCGGCGCCGCTGCCGAGGACCTTCAACAGGGCGCGCCGACTCTCGTACACGGAGCGCGGCGTGATGTCGCTCGATTGCGGATGGATGAAACCTTGGGAGCGCAAGACATGCATGGCGGTGCTCGCAGTGAAGATCGAAGTTCCGTCGCGGCGCAACGCCGCTTCTTACAGAGGCGGCAACGGGGTTGGGCCTTCGCCCGACTCGCTTCAGGGCGCAACTCGGGCGGCGGTCGTGTGTCCCTCGACGAGGAAGTCTCGGATCACGTCGCCGATGACGGCTCAAAAAAATGCAGCGTTTCGCCAGAAGTGCCGTTGGCATAGCGGCACACTCACGACGAATCAACCGGGCGGTTAGTGCAGCCCAGCGATGTAATCGGCGACGGCCTTGATCTCCCGGTCGTTCAGCTTCGCAGCGACGCCCGTCATCTGATGGCTGTTCTTGCGCGCGCCGCCGCGGAAGGCCACAAGCTGCGCCTCGGTGTAGTCCGCGTGCTGGCCGCCCAGGCGGGGATACTGGGACGGGATGCCGGCACCGCTCGGGCTGTGGCAGCCGGCGCAGGCCGGCACGCTGCGTTCGGCGATGCCGCCGCGGTAGATCTTTTCGCCGAGCGTGACCAGGTCCTTGTTTTTTGCGAAGCCGGGCTTGGCCGATTTACCGGCGTAGAACGCGGCGACGTTCTTCATGTCGTCCACGCTCAACGCGGCGGCCATGCCTGCCATGATCGCGTTTGGGCGCGCGCCCGATTTGAACTCGGTCAGCTGCTTCACCAGATATTCCGGATGTTGGCCCTGCAGGATCGGGTTGGCTGCGCTGCCGCGCGAGCCGTCGCTGGTGTGGCAGGCTGCGCAAACGTTGGTCGACGTGGCTTGGCCCTTTGCCAGGTCCGGCTTGGCGGCGGGCTTGGCGTCTTCTGCGAAGGCCAGGCCCGCTGACGCAACGAACAGCAGGCAGGCGTATCCGCAGGCGATGATGGAGGCAGAGGACTTCATGACGGGCAGCGGTGTCTTGTGCAGAACCCGGTGATTTTACAATGACGGCTTTAGGCGACTTCATGGCCGAGCAAAACAAGTCCGATCCGGCGCAGGTTTCCGTGGCGACCGAGGCGCCGGACACGGCTGTCGACGACGAAAAGCGCGCGCTGGGCTGGGCCCACACTGCGCGCTTTCGCACCACAGCCAGCCAACTCGACCAGCTGCCGCAAACCGAACTGCCCGAGATCGCGTTCGTCGGCCGCTCGAACGCCGGTAAATCGACCGCGATCAACACGCTGACGCAACAGAAGCGGCTCGCATTCGCGTCGAAGACACCCGGCCGAACGCAGCACATCAACCTGTTCGACCTGGGCCCGAAGATGGTTCCGAACGCGCTCTTCGCCGACCTGCCTGGCTACGGCTACGCGGCGGTCGCGCGCGGTGCCAAGCTGCGCTGGCAGAAGGTGATGGCCGACTACCTGGACGTGCGCCGCAGCTTGATCGGCGTCGTGCTGATGATCGACTCGCGGCTCGGCTTCACCGATCTCGACCGCCAGCTGATGAGTTTCGTCGCGCCACGGCTGGGCAACGGCTCGGTCAAGTTGCTGGTGCTGTTGACCAAGTCCGACAAGCTCAATCGCAGCGAGGCCGGGGTCGCGCTCGCGAGCGCGCAAGCCGTGCTCGGCGAGATCGCCACCGACGAGGCCGACGTAGCGGTGGCGCTGTTTTCGGCGCTGAAGAAGTCCGGCGTCGGCGACGCCGCGAAGGTGCTGTATGGCTGGGTTGATCGCTGATGACCCGCCGGTGACGTGCAGTCCATGGCGTCGGACCGATACTGCGTAGCCCAGGAGCCAGCGATGATCGAGACCTTCGAGGCGGAGTTGCCGCACGGCATCACTCTGAACTGCCGCGCCACCGGCCGGCCCGGGGCGCCGTTGCTGATGTTCCTGCACGGTTTTCCGGAAGCTGCGTTCGTCTGGGACGAGTTGCTCGAGCACTTCGCCGATCGCTACCGCTGCGTCGCCCCCAACCTGCGCGGCTTCGGGCCGTCGTCGGCGCCGGCCGAGGCTGAACAGTATCGTGTCAAGCACCTGATGGCCGACATCGATGAGTTGGTCGATCAGCTCGGGGGCGGACCGCTCGAAGCGCTGATCGCGCACGACTGGGGTGGCGCGATCGCGTGGACCTTCGCCGCGCTGCGTCCGCAGCGGCTCAAGCGGCTGGTCATCATCAACTCGCCGCATCCGGCGACCTTCCTGCGCGAGTTGCAGCACAACCCGCAGCAGCAGGCGGCGAGCGCCTACATGAACTTCCTGTGCCGGCCGGATGCCGAACGGCTTCTCGCCGAGAACGACTTCGCGCGCATGTGGCCGATGTTCACCAACATGGGTGCGACCGATCCGAATCGAGTCGGCGGAGGCTGGCTGACCGACGACGTGCGGGATCAGTACCGCGCGATCTGGCGCTCTGGCCTGACCGGCGGCTGCAACTACTACCGGGCTTCGCCGCTGCGCCCGCCCTCCGCGCAAGACGCATCGGTGATGAAGATCGAGTTCACGCCCGAGTTCGTGACCGTGAAGCTGCCCACGCTGGTGATCTGGGCCGAAGACGATGTCGCGTTGCCGCCGTCGCTCGTCGACGGTCTCGATGCCTTCGTGCCAGTGATTCGCCTGGTGCGGGTTCCCGGCGCGACCCACTGGATAGTGCACGAACGGCCGCACTTCATCGCCGCCGAGATCGAGCGCCATCTCGCGGCGTACCAATGAAAGAGGGCGCCGAAGCGCCCTCTGTTGAACCTGCCGGGAAGTTGAACCTCAGTCGTACCCGACCGAGGTTCGAACGCCCCGAGTTAGGGCCGCAGCGAAGCTGTCGGCCATAACATCACATGTCCATGCCACCCATGCCACCCATCCCGCCCATGCCACCGCCCATGCCGCCGCCGCCCGCACCCGCCTCGTCCTTCGGAGCTTCGGAGATCATCGCTTCGGTCGTGAGCATCAGCGACGCCACCGAGGCCGCGTTCTGCAATGCAGTGCGCGTCACCTTGGTCGGGTCCAGGATGCCCATTTCGATCATGTCGCCATACTGGCCATTCTGGGCGTTGTAGCCGTAGTTGCCCTTGCCTGCCAGAACGGCGTTGACAACCACGCTCGGCTCG
>JANMAW010000529.1:0-9249 GCA_031360005.1 Rhizobacter sp. | reverse complement strand
GGAATCGGCAGGTCGTCAAGCCGCAACACATGCAGTTGCACGCCGCGCGCACTCGCCAGGTAGCCGGGCGTCGCCGGCGCGCCAGTGGCCCGGCCGATGAGGGCGCCGTGCAGCGCCATCGCCTGCGCTGCGTACTCGATCGCGCACGGCGCGAGCAGCCCGCGGCGCGTGCGCAACGGGTGGTCGGCGTCGCGGTGGTTGTTCGCGGCGCAAACGATCTGCTGCGCATCCCAGCGCTCGAGCCGCGCCAGCAGGCACATCGCGCCGCTGTGCGGGATCAGCGCCGCAATGCCGTCGCGCGACAGCGTCTGCGCTTCATTCATGCCACGATGACCGGCGCCGGCTGCATGACCGATATCACCTCGATCTGCAAGCCGACCGTGCGCAGGTAGTCGATCGCGACGCGGTGTTGCGGCGCGCACTGCGCGAGCGCCACCAGCAACGGCAGCGCGGCAGCGGCCGGAATGGCGCGGCGCAACGCGTCGAGCGAGGCGTCGTCGCATGCGCTCGCGCCGGCTTGCGCTCCGGTCAACTCGATGCTCAGCGCGGCGAGCGATTGTGCATTTGCGCCCGGCGCGAGCAGCAGCGCGAGGCCGAAGTGGTCGGGCAGCGGCCGCGCCGAATTGAGCGGCTCGGGGTAGGGCGAGTCGCTCGCCACCAGCAGCACCGGCTGCCCGCTCAGCTGCACGCTGGTCGCGGCCTCGATGAGCCCGGCGCCGAAGCTGCCATCGAAAGCGCACAGGCTCGTCGACGACGCGCGACTCGCCACCGCGATGTGCCAGCAGCCCGACGCCGCGTTGTGCACGGAGTTGGTGAAGCGCGTCGGCGAGACCATCGGCGTCGAGGTGGCGAGCGTCTCGCACAGCGCGTGGCAGTTCACGCCTTCGCCGCTGCTCGACGTGAACACCGTCGCCAGTGCGCTCGGGTCGACCCGGCCCTGCGCGACCGCTTCGTCGGCGACCGCCAATGCGAGCTTGACCGCCGCGCCGGCGCGGCGGCGTTCCGCCGGTGGCAGGCGTGCGGGCGGCGGCAGCAACGTGGGGCTGAACCGGTGCGGCTCGGCGCCGCGCAGCACATCGAGCGCCGAACCCCACGAGATCAATCCCGGCCCGAGCAGGCCGACGCCCTGGACCCACACGCGCAGGCCGCTCACGCCACTGCTCCGAACACGAGGCTGGCATTCGAGCCGCCGAAGCCGAATGAATTCGAGAGCACGCGGCGCACCGGTCCGTGCCGGTTTTCGAGCAGGTAGTTCACCGTCAGTTCGGGGTCGCGGTGCTGCACGTTCAGCCCCGCCGGAATCAGGCCGTGCTGCATCGCGAGCAGTGCGATCACCGCCTCGACGCCGCCGGCCGCGCCGAGCGTGTGGCCGGTCGCGCCCTTGGTCGAACTGCAGGGCGTCGCGGGCCCGAACACGTGGCCGACGGCGCGGTCTTCCGAGGCGTCGTTGCTCGGCGTCGCGGTGCCGTGCAGGTTGATGTAGTCGATGTCGCCGGGCTGCAACCCCGCGTCGGCGAGCGCGCCGCGCATCGCCGCGATGGCACCGGCGCCTTCCGGGTGCGGCGTGCTCATGTGGTAGCCGTCGTTGCTCTCGCCGACGCCGAGGAGCCAGCCTTGCGGCGTCGTGGACTCGCGCTCGACGAGCGCGAATGCCGCCGCTTCGCCGATCGACAGACCCGTGCGCGCGGCATCCCACGGCCGGCAGATGTCGCCCGCCAAAAGCTCCAGCGAGTTGAAGCCGTACAGCGTCGTCAGGCACAGGCTGTCGACACCGCCGACGACCGCCGCATCGATCAGCCCGGCGGCAATCAGGCGTGCTGCGTTGCCGAACACTTTCGCACTCGAAGAGCATGCGGTCGAGACGACCCAGCTCGGTCCGTCCAGTTGCAACGCCTGAGTGACGAACGCCGCCAGCGAATAGGTGTTCTGCGTCGGCCCGTAGTGGAAGTCGGCGGGCAGTGCGCCGTCGGGTCGGCGCCGGCGGTAGGCGAGCTCGGTTTGCAGCAAGCCCGAGGTGCTGGTGCCGAGGAACACCCCGACGCGGCTCGCACCCCAGTGCACGCGCGCGGCGGCCACCGCGTCGAAGAAGCCGTCCTGCTGCAACGCCAGCCATGCGAGGCGATTGTTGCGGCAGTCGAATTCAGTCAGGTACGCAGGCAGCGCGACCGCATCGACCCCCTCGACTTCGCCGGTCCATGTGGGCAACGGTACATCGAAAAATCGCACCGGCGCCAGACCGGTGCGCTGCGCCTGCAGCGCGGCCAGCGTCTTCGCGCACCCGGTGCCCAGCGCCGTGGTCAGCGTGCAGGCCGAGATCGCGAGCGGCTTCATTTGGCGGCGCCCACCCGCGCCACGAGCAACACGTTCGCAAATGGCGTGCCCTCGCTCATCGGCCGACTGCACACGTCGAAGCCCAGCGATTCGAGCTGCGCGATCCACTCGGCCAGCGTGCGCCCGTACTGCGGCGTGACGCGGTGGCCGCGCACGAAGGTGACGACGGCATCGACCCACTGGCTCGTCGCAAAGCCGCGCTCCGATGCGGCGTCGCCGACGCGCAACAGCAGGCTGCCGCCGGCCGGCAGCGCACGTCGCACGCGGGCGAGCACCTCGTTCTGGTCAGGCACGCTGATGTAGTGCAGCACGTCGAGGATCACCACCGTGTCGGCGTCGGGGAACGGCATCTGCCGCATGTCGCCGCAGACGAACTCGGCCGCGTCGCCGAGCGCGGCGCGGGCACGCTGCACGTCGCGCGGCATCATCTCGATGCCGGTGACACGTGCCGCCACCGGCGCGGTGGCCCAGTCGCTCGGCCACCGACCTTGCTGCTCGAGCGCGGCGCAGGCGCGCAGCAGGCTGGCCAGCAGCCCCTGGCCGCAACCGATGTCGAGCACCCGTGCACGCGGCGCGATCAGGCCGTGACTGAGCAGGTGACGGAACACCGGGTCCAGCCCCAGCTTGCCGCGCGCGAAGTGCAATGCAAAGCGGCCGGCGCTGCGATACGGCTCGCTTGCGGCAGCGATCAGGGCCGGCCAGTCAGTGCGTGTTGTGGTGGCGGCGGGCGTCATGCCGGCGCCCCGACGCGGTACGGTCGCACGGCTTCGGTGAGCGTGACCGCGCGCAGCCCGGCCGATTCGAAGCGGCGCAGCAGCCCGGGCAGCACTTCGAGCACGACCGGCTTGCCGCCCGGCGCCAGCGCCGCGTTGCCGTCGTGCAGCAGCAGGATGTCGCCGGCAGCGAGCGCACGGGTCAGGCGCGCGAGCACCTTGGCGGGATCGCTGCGCACGGTGTCGAAGCCGCGCCGTGTCCAGCTCACGAGTTCGAGCTCAAGGTCGTGCAGGACCTTCGCCAGAAACGGGTTGCGCAAGCCGGCCGGCGCGCGGAAGAAACGCGGCCGCTCGCCGGTGATCTGGCTCAGCGTGTCCTGCGCCATCGCGATCTCGCGTGCGAAGCCGCGCGGGCCGAGCAGCGAGAAGGTGTGCGAATGCCGGTGGCTGTGGTTCTGCACGCTGTGGCCGCGGCGCACGATCTCGCGGCACAGGCGCGGGTGCTGCTCGGCATGGTGCGCGATGCAGAAGAAGGTGGCCCGGGCGCCGAGCTCGTCGAGGGCATCGAGCACGGCGGGCGTGACGGCGGGGTTCGGGCCGTCGTCGATCGTGATCGAAACCTCGCCTCGCTCCGCCGCTGCAGGCGGCAGCCGGCGCATGTTGCTGCCCAGCCAGGTCGAGCGGGGCCACAGGCCGGTCGCGGTGACCAGTGCGTGATCGAGCGCGACCGCGGCGAGCGCCCATGGCCACAACGCGGGCGCGGCGACCACCGCGGCGCCGGCGCCGACATGGCAGGCGACGCTGGCTTTCACGAGCAGCGGCGTGCGCCAGCGCGGGGCGACGCGGGCCGGGGACGAAGAGGCGTGCATGCGGTCAGTGGATGAATCAGGCGCCGGATTTTCACACAGTACCCCGGCGTCAGCGGCGGCAATCAACGCCGGCGCGCCGGGATGAACGCCGCCGACAACAGCAGGCTGAGCAGGATGCCGGGCGCCACCACCTGGCCGATCGCGAACAGCGCCGGGATGCTCGAGAACGCCAGCAGGCAGAACGAGATCACCGCGGTCAGGTTCGCCAGCGCGAGCGAGGCCAGCGTGTCGTTGGCGATCGCCATCGAGGCGCCGGCCGGCTGCGCGTCCTGCTGGCTGCGGATCTGGTCGAAGAACAACGCGTAGTTGGAGCCGATCGCGACCGTCAGCAGCAGGCCCACGAGGTGCAGGATGCCGAGCGCAACGCCGCTGGCGCTCAGCACCGCGAGCACGATCAGAACCGCAGCGACGATCGGCTGCACGATGCGCGCGAGCCGCCGCATCGAGCGCAGGTGCAGCGCGAGCAGCACGCACACCGCGAGTGCGCCCAGCAGCGCCTGCAGCGTGGCCTCGTGCAGGTAGCGCGCATACAGCGCGCCGAGCTCGTCCTTGATGTTGACGACCTGCGCGCCAGGCACATCCGCCAGCGCGGCGCGCAGTCTGACGACGTCGACGCCCTCGGGGCCGGACTGCAGGCTCAACAGTGCGCGCCACGGTCGCGCGCCGCTGCCGGGAACGAGCTGCGCATCGAGTGCGCTGGCCAGCGGCGTGCCTTGCAGCGAAGCGCGCGTCAGCAGCGGCTGGTGGCGCGCCGCCTGCACGTCGGCGACGAACCCGGTCAGGCGATGCGCCGGCAGCGGGCCGTCGACGGTCGCCTCAAGCAGGCGCGCGGCCAGCGTCGGCGCATCGGGCAGCGCGTCGCGGCGCCGCTTCTGCACGTCCGGGCTGGGCAGCAGGCGGGCCGGCGATTCATAGCCGACGAGCGCGCCTGCCTCGACGAGCCGGTCGAGCCGCGCGCCGGCGGCTTCGGCCTGCGCGAGGACGCCGGCCTCGTCGGTCGCCGACACCGCGACGAGCGTGCCACCATCGGTGGCGCCGAGGTCGGCACGCAGGTCGGCATCGATCTTCATTTTCGCGGCGCCGACCGGGCTCAGCGAACCCAGGTCACCGCGCCACGGTGAGGGCAGCAGCGCGAGCGCGAACGCAGCCAGCAGCGCCAGCGCCGCGAGCGGCCAGCGCAAGCGTGGCAGCGCCGCCGTGGCCCAGCCGACGACGCGGCCGAGGTAGTGCCGCAGCCCCATGCCCGGCGCGCCATCGGGCGCCACCAAAGGGAACACGCCGCGGGTCGTCAGCGCCGCGGCGGTCAGGCCGGCGATCGAGAACACGCCAAGTTGCGCCAGACCCGGAAAACCCGAGAACAGCAGCGCGGCGAAGCCGCAGACCGAGGTCAAGAGGCCGAGCCGCACCGTCGGCCAGTTGTCCGCGAGCCAGTGGCGCGCGCCCGAGCCCGCGGCCGCGCCCGGCGCCGAGCGCGCCTGGATCAGGTAGTAGATCGCGTAGTCCACCGCCTCGCCGATCAGCGTGGTGCCGAAGCCCAGCGTGATGCCATGCACGTTGCCGAACACCAGGCTGACCGCGGCGATGCCGGCGAGCACGCCGCTGCCCACCGGCAGCAGCGCGGTGCCCAGCGTGCGCAGCGAGCCGCCGAACGCCAGCAGCAGCAGCCCGACGATGGCGATGCCGCCGGCGATCGCCAGCCGCTCGACTTCCGACTTGATCTGCGTGCGCGACGCCACTGCAAACGTGCCGGAGCCCGACACGATGAGCCGCAGCCCCTGCGCGTCGAATGGCGCGAAACCGTCGCGCACCCGTTGCAGCGTGCGCTGCTGCGCATCGAGGTCGGCGCCGTCAGCGCGCGTCGTCGCGATCAGCACCGCGCGCTCGGCGCCGCGCGAGACCCACACGCCACCGTCGCTGCGCGGCGCCGCGGCGGGCAACATGGCCTCCGCCATGCGCAACGTTTCACCGGTCGGGTCGCGCAGGATCACCGGCTTGATCATCGAACCGGCCGGCGTGCCGAGCAGCGCGGTCGCCTCGTCGATGCCGGCGCGCAGCCCGTCCACCGTGAAGCGCTGTGCATCGACCGCCGGGCTGAGCAGATAGCGATGCTCGAACAGGAATTTGCCGGTGGCTTCGAACTGCGAGTTGTCGCCGTTGTGGACGGCGTCGAACGCGCCGCTTTCGCGCAAGGCCCGGGCCAGTTGCAGCGAGGCGTTGCTGCGCGCTGCAGGCGTGCCGCCTTCGATGCCGATCAGCACCAGCCTCGAGGCGACACCGGTGCGCAACTGGTCGAGCAGCACGGCCTGTTCGGCGCTCGGGGTCGACGGCAGGAAGGCCGAGAGGTCCGCAACATAGGTCGTTCGCAGCGTGATGCCGGCGGCAATCGCCACGCAGACCAGCCAGAGCGCGAGCGCACGCCGGCGCGCGAATGCCGTGATCCCGGCCAGGGCAGCTGACATCGCGGCGATCAGCTCGCCGCGCTGGCAGGTCTGGCGACAGCGGTCGCGGGCTCGACGGGCGGCGCGCCCACCTCCGCGGGCTTGAGCATCTGCGAGCCTGCCAAAAGGGGCTCGATGCTCATCACCGACCGATCACCGTCGGCCATCGCGACGGTGATTTCCCGCAGCAGTGCCTTCCGGCCGGCGACGCGCACCGAAATCACCAACTCGCGCAGGCGCGGCTCGCGCGGCACGAGTTCGAGCAGCCAGCGCTGCGGGTCGCCCGACACCGTCGCACTGAAGTGCCGTTCGAGTGCGGCGCGGTTGCCGGTCAGCGTGCCGCGTATCGCCTCCATGATCAACGACGCTTCGGGCACCGAATCCAGCGGCACCGTGCGGCTGCGTTGCCCCAGGCTCATCGTCAGGTTGTTGCCGACGATGGCGAGGCGTTCGCGGCGCGGCTTGAGCGTCTCGCGAACAAAGGTGTCGGGCGCCTCGAACGACAGGCGGCCCGACGATTCGAGCGTGCGCTCGAGCATGGTCACGCTGCGCCGCTCGACGAAGCGCGCTTCGCCGGCCTTCACCTGCGCGAGGGTCTGCATCAGTTGCACGAGGCCGAAGACGGTCTCGGCGCGCACCGGTGGCGCCAGCACGCAGGCGGCCCCAAGCGCGGCCAGCCACGCGAGTGCGCCCCGGCGCTCAGTCGCGTGCAGGGTTCGAAGGGGTGGCAGCAGCGTCGGCATCGTCGGCCCAGAAGTCGAAGAAGTTGAACCAGTTGTATGGCAATTCGATGCACAGCGATTCGAGCAGTTCCACATAGCGCTGCATCGCCTCGCGAATGCGCCGGTCGAGATCGGCGCCGCCGGTCGCCGCCTGCGGACGGAAGTCGGCCAGCTCGACGAACCGCAGTTCGTAGCGGTTGCCGCCATGGTAAAGCCCGGCCATGAAGATGACCGGTCGGCGCAACAGCGCGGCGAGCCTGAAGGGCCCATCCGAAAAGCGTGCCGGCTGGCCCAGAAAGTCGACCCACAGCGTGCGCGAGCGCTCCGACTGGGCGGGCAGCGTGCGGTCGGCAAGCAGGCCGGCGGCGCCACCCTCGTCGAGCCAGCGCCGCAGCGCCAGCATCGCGCCGGCGCGACCGAGCGTGATCGTGCGCAGCTGGGCCTGCGGCGCCACCGCCGCGAGCGTCGCGTTGATCAGGCGCGCGTTGTCTTCGTACATCAGCATTGCGACGCGCGCCCCTCGGCCCTGCGCAGTAGCGCGCAGCGCCTCGAAGCTGCCGAGGTGTGCGCCCACCAGCATCACCCCTTCGCCGCGGTCGAGCGGGCCATGGATCACCTCGCCGCCGGTGCTGGTCACGTCGAACTGGTCGAAGCGCTCCTGCAGGAAGTAGACGCGATCGAGCACGGTCGAGGCGAAGCTGTGGATGTGACGGAACAGCTCGCGCCAGCCGGCAGGGCGCCGCAGCACGCGACGCAGATAGTCTGCCGACGCGCGCCGCGCCTTGCCGTTGGCGAGCAGGAAGTACAGCGTGATCGGGTGCAGCAGGCAACGCGCCAGCGGGCGGCCGGCGGTGATCGCGATCCAGCGCATCGTGCGCAGAACCCACAGGTTGCTGCGTTCCGGATCGGCGCTCCAGCGGGGCGCGGCGCGGTCTGCCGGCGTGCTCACACGCCAGCCTCGAACTGCCCCGAGGCCGCGAGCCGGTCGGCCTCGCGCAGCTCGAATCGAACCCCGCGCGCGCTCGCATCCAGCTGCAACGTCAGCTGCGCGCCGGGCCGCACCGGTGCCAGGAACTTGGCCGCACCGATGCGCGGGGCAATGCCGACGAGGGCCGCGAGCGCGGGCTCGTCGAGCACCGCTTCGAGCACCTCGGCCAGCAGCGCGACCCCCGGCAGCAGAGGTTGCCCCGGGAAGTGCCCGGCGAACGCCGGGTGCTCCGGCGCGATCTGCAAGGTGACGGTATGCGCACGCACGCGCGCCTCAGCCCCGCGCCGCTGGCCGCGGTGCGGCTGCGGCCAGCGCGTGCTCGGCCCATGCCGCGAATGCGCCGGCCGGCAGCTTGCCGGTGCCGCGCTCGCGCGGCAACGACGCTACCGCGACGATGCGCCGCGGCAGGAAGGCCGCGTCGACCCGCTCGCGCAGCGCGCCCAGCACGCTCTGTTGTAGCTGGTGCGAAGGCAGACCCGGCGCGACGACGAACGCGATCAGGCGAACGACGCGGCCGCTGCCGTCGTCGGGCGGCAGCCAGAAGGCGCCGTCATCGACGCCCGCGATCGTGTTCAGGTGGTAGTTCAGATGGCCCAGCGAACTGCGCTTGCCGGCGATGTTGATCAGGTCGTTGGAACGCCCGAGCAGCCGGAAGCTGCGCTCGTCGATGACCTCGAGCACGTCGGCCAGCCAAGTCGGCTGCGGCACGTGGCCGCCTTGCACCACTGCTGCCGCGCCGTCGCCGCTGAGGCGCAGACCCTCATAGGCGTGCCACTCGGCGCCGGCGGTGGTACGGCGCGAGGCGACCTGACCGGCCTCGGTGCAGCCATAGATTTCCATCAGCGGCGCGGCGAGCGCGGCCTCGGCACGCGCGGCGAGCTGCGGCGACAGCGGCGCGGTGGCGCACAAGGTCAGGTCGATCGCGGGCAGTGGCAGGCCCGAGTCGAGCAGCGCCTTCAGGTGGAACGGCGTCGTGACCAGCATGCGCGGCCGCGGCGCCCGTGTCAGCGCGGCGGCAATGTCGGCGGGATAGAACGGTCGGTCGGTGTCGAACGCGGCGCCGGCCAGCAGCGCGATCAGCACCGTCGACTCGAAGCCATACATGTGCTGCGCCGGCACGGTGGCCACCAGCGTGACGCCGTCGAGCGTCGGACGCCCCATCTGCTGCGCGAGGCGTTGCGCGCCGGC
>JANMAW010000348.1:0-2306 GCA_031360005.1 Rhizobacter sp. | reverse complement strand
GCGTAGTCGACCGACTCGCTCGGGATCGCCGCGAACGCCGCGCGTTCGGGGCGCACGAAGCCGGCGTCGGTGCTGCGGCCGGCCCACGCGGCTCGCGTGGCGTCGAGGATGTCAGGTCGAAAGCGCTGCAGCGCGGCGAGCCAGGCCGACGCGCGCACGACGAAGTTGCCGCTGTTCCAGAAGTAGCCGCCGTCGGCGAGGTAGCGCTGCGCGGTGGCGAGATCGGGCTTCTCGACGAACTGAGCGACGACCTGGGCCTCGCCGGCGCGGGTGCCCATGCCGGTGCCGGTTCGGATGTAGCCGAAGCCGGTTTCGGGCCGGTCCGGCGTGACGCCGAGGATCACGATCGCGCCGCCCGCCGCGGCCCGCACCGCGCGTTGCAGCGCGGCAGTGAAGGCGGCCTCGTCGGTGACGGTCTGGTCTGCCGGGCTCACCACCAGCACCGGGTCGGCGCCTGCCTCGTTCGCATGCAGCGCGGCCAGCGTCATCGCCGGCGCGGTGTTGCGGCCCATCGGCTCGAGCAGCACGGTGGCGGGCGGGAGTCGCAGCTCGCGCAACTGGTCGAGCACCAGGAAGCGATGTTCGTCGTTGCCCACCACGCAGGGTGCGGCCACGTCGATATCGCTCGCGCGCAGCGATGACAGCCGCTGCGCGGCTTGCTGGAACAGGCTGCGATTGCCCTGCAGCACGAGGAACTGCTTCGGGTGCTGCGCGCGCGACAGCGGCCACAGGCGGGTGCCGCTGCCCCCGGCCATGATGACGGGCTGGACGTGGATGGGGGTCATGGTGGATTTTCCGTCGGGTGCGTGTTCGATCACGCTGCCAGCCCGTTCGGGTTCATGCTCTGCCAGCGCCAGCTGTCGGCACACATCGCGTCAAGGTCGCGCGTCGCCTGCCATCCGAGCAACTCTTTGGCGAGCGCGACATCGGCATACGTCGCATCGACATCGCCGGGCCTGCGCGCCACCACTTGGCACGGCACGCTGGCGCCGCTGGCGCGCTCGAACGCACGCACGACTTCGAGCACGCTGTGGCCGCGGCCGGTGCCCAGGTTGACGGTGATCGAGCGCTTTTGGCTCAGCAGGTAGCGCAGCGCAGCCGCGTGGCCGGCGGCGAGATCGACGACGTGGATGTAGTCGCGAACACCGGTGCCGTCGGGCGTGGCGTAGTCGTTGCCGAACACCTGCAGCCGCTGGCGCCGGCCGACCGCGACCTGGGCCACGAAGGGCAGCAGGTTGTTGGGCATGCCGCGCGGGTCTTCACCGATCAGGCCGCTTTCGTGTGCGCCCACCGGGTTGAAGTAACGCAGCAACGCGATCGACCACTGTCGGTCGGCGCGCTGAACGTCACGCAGGATGTTCTCGCCGATCAGCTTGGTGGTGCCGTAGGGGTTGGTCGCCGACAGCCTCGCGTCTTCGCGGATCGGCAGCCGCTCGGGCTTGCCGTAGACGGTCGCGCTCGAACTGAACACCAGTGTCTTGCAGCCGTGCTCGGCCATCGTCTGGCTCAGCGTCAGCAGGCCGCCGACGTTGTTGGCGTAGTAGGCCAGCGGCTTGGTGGCACTCTCGCCGACCGCCTTGAACGCCGCGAAATGCACGACCGCATCGATGCGCTCGCGCGCGAACATCGTATCCATCGCAGCGGCGTCGCAGACGTCGGCGCGAATGAAATCGAGCGCGCGGCCAGTGAGCGTCTTGAGGCGGTTCAGCACCTCGGGCGAACTGTTCGAGAAGTTGTCGACTCCGACGACGCGAAAGCCCGCCTCCAGCAGGCTCAGCCAGGTGTGCGAACCGATGAAGCCGGTCGCGCCCGTCAACAGAATGCGCGGGGCGCTCATCGCAGCGTGAACTGCGCGGAACAGCCCGCGATGTTGGCGGCGTACGAGAACCCGGCCGTGCCCGAGATGCTGCGCGACTCGCGCACGAGGTTGCACCCGAGCTGCCAGTTGCGCGTGGCCGCATAGCTCACGCCGAACGAAGCGGTGCGCAGGTTGTCGGTTCGTTCATCGCTCGTCGTCGTTGCGCCGACCCCCAGCGAATCGACGAGTTTGGCGCGGCGGTACTGGAGCCCCGCGTTGACGTTGATCTTCGCGGTGGCGGCGTAGGTCGCACCCAGCGCGAAGGAGTCCGTGACCTGACTGCTCTCGGTCAGCCCGGTGATGGAGGTGATGAGCACGGTGGGGGGCCCACTCGTCGGCGTGACGTTGTAAGTGAAAAACGACGAGTTGCTGCCGGCGTCGCGGCCCAACGCCGCGCTGAAGGCGAGCTTGGCGGTGGGCACGTAGGTCGCGGCCAGCGACCCGGTGA
>JANMAW010000489.1:0-3089 GCA_031360005.1 Rhizobacter sp. | reverse complement strand
GCGGCCACAGCGTGCTGATGCTGGGCTCGCCCGGCACCGGCAAGTCGATGCTGGCGCAGCGCTTCGCCGGTCTGCTGCCATCGATGACTCAAGCCGAGGCGCTCGAATCCGCTGCGGTGCTGAGCCTGACCGGCGCGTTCGCGCACGAGCGCTGGGGCCAGCGCGTGCTGCGCGCGCCGCACCACACGGCGTCGTCGGTCGCGCTCGTAGGCGGCGGGTCACCGCCGCGGCCGGGCGAGATCTCGCTGGCGCACCACGGTGTGCTCTTCCTCGACGAGTTCCCCGAGTTTCAACGTGCCACGCTCGAAGCACTGCGCGAGCCGCTCGAGACCGGCCGCATCGTGATTTCGCGTGCCGCGAGGCAGGCCGAGTTCCCGGCACGCTTTCAATTGATTGCGGCGATGAACCCCTGCCCCTGTGGTCACCTGGGGAGCACGTTGCGCTCGTGCCGCTGCACGCCGGATGCGGTGGCGCGCTACCAGGGCCGCATCAGCGGGCCGCTGCTCGACCGCATCGACCTGCAGGTCGAAGTGCCGGCGGTCGCGCCCGAGGCGCTGTCGGCCGCGCCCGATGGCGAAGCCAGCAGCGTGATCGCGCGGCGCGTGGCCGCGGCGCGCGAGCTTGCGCTGGCGCGGCAGGGCTGCAACAACGCGGCATTGTCAGGCGACGCGCTCGACCAGCATTGCGCGCTCGACGCGGCGGCAAGCCGATTCCTGCAGGCCGCGGCGCTTCGGCTGGGCTGGTCAGCGCGCGGCTTCCACCGCGTGCTGCGCGTCGCGCGCAGCGTCGCCGACCTGGCGCGCAGCGACGCGATCGCGGCGCCTCACTTGGCCGAGGCAATCCAGTCCCGCCGCGTGCTCGTCGCGCAGTGAGGATCGGGTAGACCCGGCGGCTTGTATCGCCGCCCGTCCTTCGTCAGCGGTGCAAGGCCTTCCGACCTTGCCCGCGCGGCCTCAGCCCTTGGCTGCGGCCAGCGGCTTGAGCTGGTTGCCTTCGACCTCGAAACGTGTTCCAACCGCCGGCGCGGTGGCGTGCGGGACGGTGCGGCTGCTGCCATCGTCCATGCGCAGGCGCACGTGGTAGGTGGACGTGCTGCGCGCCTGCTTCTCGACCTCGTTGCCGGCGAAGCCCCCGCCCACAGCACCCAGCACGGTGAGCGCCTTTTTGCCGTCGCCGCCACCGAACTGGTGCCCGACGACGCCACCCAGGACCGCGCCACCCACGGCACCCATGCCGCTGGCTTCACCCTTGGTTTTCACGGCGGCGACGCTGTCGACGACGCCGCAGTTGGCGCAGACCGGGGCCGCTGCCACCACATGCTCGCTCGACTTGGCGGTCTTGGCCGGCTTGGCTGCGGCAACTTTCGGTTTGGCCGCAGCCGCCACCGGTTTCGCAGGCACTTCGTTGAGGGGCGCATCGTTCTTCGGGCTGGTGACGAGCACCGCAGCCAACGCGCCGGCCCCCAGAAGGCCCAGGCCAGCCGCCACCCACACGACGGGTTTGGCAGCGGCAGCTTGCACGGCGCCTGGCGACGATTGTTCGGCGGTGTTGGAGGGATTGGTCATGACACGTGTCCTGTTTCGGTGAAGTGAGGGCTGGGCGCCGCACGGCCAGCGCGGTGCCCGAAGGGTGGCGGCACGAGCCGGGCCGCCGTGGCGAAGAATAGGGCGTAACCGAGGCGCCGCAGCGTGTCGTTTCGCACGCTGCGCGGGGCTGCGATGTCATTTCTGCTGCAGCGCGCCCTCATGCCGCGAAGCCCCGCGGCGCCGCGCTGCGTATTCACAGCGTATTCACAGGTTCGCGGCAAGCGAGCGCCGCGCCGCACGCTCATCGAGCCCGCTGCGCCGGGCCCAGTCGGCAAGCTGGTCTTCGCCGATCTTGCCGATGTTGAAATACGTCGCCTCGGGATGCGCGAGGTAGAAGCCGCTGACGCTGGCGGCCGGCGTCATCGCCAGGTTCTCGGTCAGGCCCATGCCAATGTCGGCGCAGGCCAGCACCTCGAACATCGCGGCCTTCACGCGATGGTCGGGGCAGGCCGGGTAGCCGGGTGCGGGGCGGATTCCGCTGTACTTCTCGGCGATCAGCTCGGCGTTGCTCAGCGCTTCGCCGGCGGCGTGGCCCCAGAACTCGGTGCGCACGCGCTGGTGCAGGCGCTCGGCAAAGGCCTCGGCCAGGCGATCCGCCAGCGCCTTGAACATGATCGAGCTGTAGTCGTCCAGGTCGTCCATGAACTGCTTGTCCTTCTTCTCGGCGCCGATGCCGGAGGTCACCGCGAACAGGCCGATGTGGTCCGCCACGCCGGAGTCTTTCGGCGCGATGAAGTCGGCGAGGCAGCGGTTCGGGCGCATGGTCTTTTTTCCATCGGGGCCGTCGACGACCGGACGCACCGTCTGCATCCGCAGCCCGTGCCAGGTCATCAGCACCTGGGTGCGTGACGCGTCGGCGTAGATCTCGATGTCGTCGTCGTTGACCGTGTTCGCCGGGTACAGCCCGATCACGCCGTTCGCGGTGAGCCAGCGGCCCTCGATCGCGCGGCGCAGCAGGCGCTCGCCGTCCGAGAGCACACGGCGCGCCGCTTCGCCGACGATCGCGTCGTCCAGGATCGCCGGGTACGCCCCGGCCAGATCCCAGGTCTGGAAAAACGGGCCCCAGTCGATGCAGGCGGCGATCTCTGCCAGATCCTGGTTCCGGAAGACGCGGCGGCCGATGAATTTCGGCTTGACCGGCTTGAACGAAGCCCAGTCCATCGGCGTCTTGTTCGCGCGCGCCTGCGCCAGGCTCACCAGCGGCGTCGCCTTCTTGCTGGCGTGCTGCTCGCGAACGCGCACGTAGTCGGCGGTCAGCTCGGCGATGTAGGCGCTGGCGCGCTCGTCGCTGAGCAGGTCGCTGCAGACGCCGACCGAGCGGCTCGCGTCGGGCACGTAGACGACCGGCCCCTCGTAGTGCGGCGAGATCTTCACCGCGGTGTGCACCCGGCTGGTCGTCGCGCCACCGATCAGCAACGGGATCTTCCTAGTGCGGAAATAGTCGTCGCGCTGCATCTCGCCGGCCACGTGCTGCATCTCCTCGAGGCTCGGCGTGATCAGGCC
>JANMAW010000463.1:0-1748 GCA_031360005.1 Rhizobacter sp. | reverse complement strand
TACACCGGGCTCGCCGCGGCACTCGCCAGACGCATCGGGTGAGCGCCATGAACTTCATCGATCACCTCGCCCGCGCCGAAACGCTGAACGACTCGCTGCTGTGCGTCGGCCTCGACCCGGACCCGGCGAAGTTCCCGGGCTCGTGGAAAGACGACTCCGGCCGCATCTTCGACTTCTGCGCCACCATCGTCGATGCCACCAAGGACCTGGTCATTGCGTTCAAGCCGCAGATCGCCCACTTCGCCGCGCAGCGCGCCGAAGAGCAGCTCGAACGCCTGATCGCGCACATCCATCGCGTCGCGCCCGACGTGCCGGTGATCCTGGACGCCAAGCGCGGCGACATCGGCAGCACCGCCGAGCAGTACGCGCGCGAAGCGTTCGAGCGCTATCGGGCGGATGCGGTCACGCTGTCGCCGTTCATGGGTTTCGACTCGATCGAGCCTTACCTCGCATACGAAGGCAAGGGCCTGATCCTGCTGTGCCGCACCTCGAACCCGGGCGGTGCCGATCTGCAGGGGCAACGGCTTGCATCCGGCGACCACCTGTTCGAGCACATCGCGCGGCTGGCGCAGCACGAATGGAACCGCAGCGGCCAGCTCGCGCTGGTGGTCGGCGCCACCTTCCCGGCCGAGATCGAACGCGTGCGCGAACTCGCGCCGACCTTGCCGCTGCTGATCCCGGGCATCGGCGCGCAGGGCGGCGACGCTGTCGCCACGGTGCGCGCCGGCTGGCGCGCCGAGGCCGGGCGCACCGTCGCGCCGATCATCGTCAGCTCGTCGCGCGCCGTGCTCTACGCAAGCCGGGGCGACAACTTCGCCGAAGCGGCGCGGCATGCGGCACTGGCGACCCGGCTGCAACTGAACCAGGCGCGAGCGGTCGCGCCCGGCGCCTGAGCGGCCGACGAGCGCACCGTGACGAAGTGCGCGGCAGGCGCGACTTGCTGCATTCGGAGGCACTCGAACGGGGGGTCGGACCCCGCCGGGGCGGGCGAAGCGGCAGCGCGAGGCTCGTACCATCCGGCTGATGCCAATCGCGGTGGTGGCTTGCCGCGGGCGGCCGCCCGCATGCTGCGGGCAGCCCGGCATCGAAACCGCGAGACCGATGCTGCATGCCGATGAACGACGCCCGACCGGCGGACGCTGACCTGCCCGAATCGGCAGCGCGGATTCTCGGGCGGCATTTTTTCGGCGCGACCGCAGGCGCGGCATTCGTCGCGGCGCTGACGCTGTCGGTGCTGCCGCCCGACCTTCGAGCGGATTCGAGGCTCGTGCTGGTGGGCGGCCTTGCGCTGCTGGCGGGGCTCAGCGGCGTTGCCGCGCGCTTCAGTTCGCGCGCCACTTTCCCGACGCATGCGGCGCTGGGCGGAGTCGCGGTGGTCGCGATGCTGCTCGTGGGGCTCGCCGCCTTCGTGTTGAACGCGGGCCTGCGCAGCCCCGCGCTCGGGTTCTGCGCGCTGATCGTGTTCACCGTCAGCGCGATCACCGGGGTGCGCGTCGCGGTGCTGCTCGGGGGAGTCGCGGTCGCTGAAATGGCGGCGCTCGCGTGGGCCGAAGCCGGCGGCCTGATCGCCGGCATTGACGCGCCCGCGCCGCTGCCGATCGCGCTGTTCGTCCAGTGGCTGCTCGTGCTGTTCGGCGCTGCCGCCGGCAGCCTGATTTCACGGGTGCTGAATCAGTACCTGCGCGCCGTCGACGAACGCGGCCATCGTTTTCGCGAGTTGCTGCGCATCGCCGCCGACTGGTACTGGG
>JANMAW010000437.1:0-9688 GCA_031360005.1 Rhizobacter sp. | reverse complement strand
CTGGGTTCACTGAACGCTTCGAACCTGAAGCTCGCGACCGAGATCGCCAGCGTGCCCGAGGACATCCGCGGCTACGGCCACGTGAAGGAGCGGCACCTGCATGCGGCGCGCCCGAAGTGGGCGGCGCTGATGAACGAGTGGCGCGCCGGCGGGCAACGACGCGCGGCGTGAAGGCTGGGCTCGCGCTGGTCACGCTGGTCGCGCTGTGTGCGAGCACGGCGCAGGCGCAGCCGGCCGAGGCGCCGGCCTATGCGCTCGACCCGACGCACACATTCGTGCACTGGGAGGTGGTCCACATGGGAACCTCGACGATTCGCGGCCGCTTCGACAAGGCCGCCGGGAGCGTCCGGTTCGATGCCCGGGCGCAGCGACTTGAGGTCGGCATCACCATCGATACTGCATCGGTCAACAGCGCGGTGCCGCTGCTCGACGCGATGCTGCGAGGCAGCCAGATGCTCGACACGACCGCCCACCCGCAGGCCTTCTTCACCGCCCGCGGCGCACGCTTCGAAGGCGAGGTGCCGCGCGAAGTGCGCGGCGAGTTCACGCTGCGTGGCATCAGCCAGCCGCTGACGCTGCGCGCATTGCGCTGGAACTGCGCGCTGAACCCGCTGTTCCGGCGCGAGGTCTGCGGCGGCGACTTCGAAGGCGAACTGCTGCGCAGCAGCTTCGGCATCACCCACAGCCTGCCCTTCGTCGCCGACCGGGTGCGGCTGCTGATCCAGGTCGAGGCGATCGGGCCGTAGCGGAACGAGCGTCGGGCGGACGTCGCCCCCGACTCACGGTTCGGACTATCCCTAGCCCGGCGGCGCACCGCCAGACGATATAAGGAGCGTACAGGCCGATCACGGCCGATGTACCGGCGACGCTGCGTCGACCGACAACCCACCGGAGACATTCATGCTGAATCGCCACTTCACGGCCTGCACGGACCGCGTGTCCGCGCTTTCGACCGGCGCCCGCGCCCCGCGGCTCGCCGCAGCGGCGCTGCTGCTCGCGGCACCGGCCCTCGCGTTCGCCGCCGGAGTGAGCGTGCGTTTCGACCTTTCGAGCCCGAGCGGCGCGCCGTTTCCGAGTGACCGCTTCAGCGTGCCCGACTGGACCAACAACACGCTGCGGCGTGTCGACCTGCCCAAGCCCGACTGCACGGTGCGCCCTTCCGACTGCGCCGACATCGCGGTCATCAACACGCTCGACGGCTTTAACACGCAACCGCGCATCACCGTGCCGTTCACCGGCAACATCGACCTCGCGACGGTGTCGAGCAAGACCATTTACCTGGTGAACCTCGGCAACACGCTGACCGGCTTCGGCTTCGGGCACAAGGTCGGCATCAACCAGGTGGCGTGGGACGTGGCCGCGAAGACGCTGGTGTTCGAGTCGGATGAGCTTCTGGGCGAGCACGCGCGTTACGTTCTGGTGATCACCGACGGCGTGCGTGATACCGCCGGCGATCCGATCGAATCCGGCGCCTTCGGCCGCTTCCGCCACGACCTGAACTTCGGCCAGACCAAGGACCGCGCGCTGGCCGATTACCGCCATTGGCTGATGGCCGCCGAATACGTCGCCGGCACGCCGCGCCACCGCATCGCTGCGCTGAGCCTGTTCACGACCCAGAGCATCAGCGGCGACCTGACGAAGATTCGCGCGCAGATCCGGGCCTCGAATCCGGCGCCGGCGACCTTCATGATCGGCAATGGCGGCAGCACCCGCGCGGTGTTCCCGGTGAGCACGCTGCAGAGCATCCAGTGGCAGCGCCAGACCGGCACGGCGCCGGCGTTCACGCCGTCGCTGCTGCCGACGACCGCGCTGCAGGTCTTCCCGGGTGCGGTCGCGAGGGTGGCGTTCGGCAAGTTCCGGTCGCCCGACTACCAGACCGCCGCCAAGGTCATTCCCGCGACCGGCACGCTGACCGGCCACCCGGTGCCGCAGGGCAGCAACGAGCTGGTGTTCGAGCTGATGCTGCCGAGCGGCCCGCGGCCGGCCGGCGGCTGGCCGGTGGCGATCTTCGGCCACGGCTTCACCGACAGCATGTACGGTGCGCCGTGGACGGTGGCGTCGACCTTCGCGCACTACGGCATCGCGACCGTCGCGATCAACGTCGTCGGCCACGGCGGCGGAGCACTCGGCGCGCTCAATGTGCAGCAGACCGGCGCCCCGGCACCGGTGGTCGTTCCCGCCGGCGGCCGCGGCATCGACCAGGACGGCAACGGCAGCATCGACTCGACCGAAGGCGTCGGCGCGGTCGGTGCATTGTCGATCGTCTCGAACCGTGACGGCCTGCGCCAGACCGTCGTCGACCTGATGCAGCTGGTGCGGCAGATCCAGGTCGGCGTCGATGTCGACGGCGACGGCAGCGCAGACCTGGACGCGAACCGCATCTACTACGCCGGGCAGTCGTTCGGCGGCATCTACGGCACGATCTTCCTCGGCGTCGAAGACGCCGTAAAGGCCGGTGTGCCGAACGTGCCGGGCGGCTCGATCACCGAGGTCGCACGGCTCGGCGTCTTCCGCTTCCTGACCGCGATCGCGCTGGCGTCGCGCCAGCCCCAGTTGCTCAATCTGCCGCCGACACCGGGCGTGCCGCCGCCGTTCAACCTGAACTTCAACGAGAACATCCCGCTGCGCGACCTGCCGCCGCTGGTCAACACCGTTGCGGGCTCGGGTGCGATCCAGCAGGTGCTCGAGCAAAGCGAGTGGGTGCAGCAATCGGGCAACCCGGTGTCGTACGCCGCGGCGATCCGCAGGCAACCGCTCGCGGGGCATGCGCCGAAGCCGGTGATCGTGCAGTTCGCGAAGGGGGACGGCACGGTGCCGAACCCGACGACCTCGGCGATCCTGCGCGCCGGCGACCTGGCCGACCGGGCGATGTACTTCCGCAACGACCTGGCGTATGCCGCGACGGGCGGCTCGATCCCGAAGAATCCGCACACCTTCCTGACCAACATCGGCATTGCCAACGCAGCGTCGTTCGCGGTCGCGGCGCAGACGCAGATCGCGCTGTTCTTCCAGTCGAACGGCGCGCTCACGATCGATCCCGACGGCGTCGGCCCGTTCTTCGAAATGCCGATCGCGCTGCCGCTCCCCGAGCGGCTGAACTTCCTGCCGTAGTCGCGTCGCAGAGCCGGCGCACGCGCCGGCCTGTCGGAGGCCGGCGCAGCCTGTAGCGCCGCCGGCCCGGGCCGTCGCAACCGGCTGGCGAAGCGGCGGCGGGACACCTAGAGTGCGGGCCATCGCGTTCACGCCCTCGGCCCGCCTTCATGTCCACCAACCTGTCCCCCAGCGCCGCCCCCACCACCTGGAAACGGGTCTCCGGCACGACGGTCCGGCTGTTCCACGAGTACGCGAACTGGCTCGTCGGCATCAGCTGGAAGCGCTTCTTCGTGCTGTCGGTGCTGCTGCTCATTCTGGCGGCGATCGTGCAGAACCTGCCGCCGTTTCGCTGGACGGTGAGCGAGGAAGACACGCCACGGGTGCGAATTCCGATGCCGCCCAGGATCCCCGACATCAGGATCGGCAAGCCGGGCAAGCCGGGCGAGCCGATCGCCGACCCGAAGGACGACGACGTGGTGATCTCGATCGACCGGAACGGCGTGCGCATCACGCCGCGCCGGCCCTCAGCGTCGGCGTCGGCTGCAGTTCCGGCATCGAGCGCCTCAGGCGCGTCGGGCACCTGGGGTGCAGCGTCTGGCCCAGTCGATGCTCCGGCGTCTGCGGCCGCCGGCGGCGGCAGCATCGAGATCGCCCTCCCCGGCGCCACGCGCGAGACGATCCGCGAAGCGGTGCGGGCCGCGCGCGAGGCCGCCCAGGAAGCCCGCCAGGAAGCCGAAGACGCGCGCCGCGAAGCCCATGACGCGGTCGATGAAGCCCGTCGCGATGTCGCTGAAGCGAATGCCGAGATGGCCGACGCGGCGCGCCGGTTCAAGCGCACCCGGACCGTCCACCACGGCAGTTTCCTGACCGACCTGGCGTTCCTGTTCATCGTCGCGTCGGCGATCCTGAAGTCCACCTACAAGGGGCGGGTGCAGGCCGAAGTGAAGGCCGCCGCGGCGACCGAGACGGCCGAGTCGGAGCAGCTGAAGCGCCAGGTCGTCGAGGCGCGCATGGCGGCGATGCAGGCGCAGGTGGAGCCGCACTTCCTGTTCAACACGCTGGCCAGCATCGATCACCTGATCGAGACCGATCCGCCGCGTGCCAGCACGATGCAGAAGAACCTGATCGCGCTGCTGCGGGCGTCGATGCCGACGATGCGCGAGAACCATCCTTCTGCGCACAACCTGGGCCGCGAGATGGCGGTGATCCGGCCCTACCTCGAGATCCTGAAGGTGCGCATGGAAGACCGGCTGCAGACCGAGATCGCGGTACCCGACGGGCTGCTGTCGGCCGACTTCCCGTCGATGATGATCCAGAGCCTGGTCGAGAACGCGATCAAGCACGGCCTGGAGCCGAAGCCCGAAGGCGGCAAGCTGACGGTTCGCGCCGAGATCGTCCACGGCAAGCTCGCGGTGACCGTGGCCGACACCGGCATGGGCTTCGGCAAGGCTGCGACCGCCGGCACCGGCATCGGTCTGAACAACATCCGCGAGCGGCTGCAACTGCTGTACGGCAACAGGGCCTCGATGACGGTGGCCGAGAACCAGCCGAGCGGAACGCTGGTCACCCTGACCGTGCCGTACCAGGCCCAAGCCCGTGAAGGAGACACCACATGACCCGAACCTTGAGGATCCTGGGCTGGACCGCGCTTGCAGGGTTGCTGCTCAGCGTCTTGCTGGTCGCCAGCGCCGTCGCGATCGTCGGCGCGATCGACCCGACCGTGATCGAGATCAACGGCGAGACCATGAACCTGGCGCAGTTCGGGGTCGGCCACGGCGTGGTCGCGGTCGCAGGCGTGTTGCTGGCCGGGCTGGTGGTTCTCGTGGTCTTGCTGTTCGTCGTGCCGTTCGCATTGCTGGTGCCGGTGCTGGTGCTCGGGCTGGTGGGGGCCGGCATGCTGCTCGCGCTGGCCGGAGTCGCTGCGCTGCTGTTCTCGCCGCTGATCCTGGTGGTCGGAGCGGTCTGGCTGGTGTGGCGGATGCTGCGCGGCAACTCCGCCGCCCGACGCGCCAGGGCCGGCGCTACGATCCCCGGATGAACGCCCCCGCCCCCGCCCGCGCTTTGATCGCCGACGACGAACGCCTGATGCGCGAGCAGTTGCGGGCGCGGCTCAACGAGGTCTGGCCCGAGCTCGAGATCGTCGCCGAGGCGAAGAACGGACTCGAGGCGGTGCAGCTCACCGCGTCGCAGCACCCGGACCTGGTGTTCCTCGACATCCGCATGCCGGGCATGACCGGCGTCGAAGCGGCCCGCGCGATCGCGCAACTGCCGACCGACGACGACGCTGGCGCCGACGGCTGGCGCGGCTGCGAGATCGTCTTCATCACCGCCTACGACCAGTACGCGATCGAGGCTTTCGAGCAGGGCGTGGTCGACTACGTGCTGAAGCCGGCCGAACGCGAGCGGCTGCTCGTCACGGTCGAGCGAATCAAGAAACGCCTCGCGCAGCGCCACGGCGCGCACGGCAACACCGCCAGCGGGCCCGACGATCCGCCGCCGGCCGCGCTGCAGCAGCTGCTTCAGAAGCTCGCCGCGCGCATGGACCCGGGCAAGGCGCCGCAGCTGCGCTGGATCCAGGCGACGGTGGGCCAGAACATCCAGATGATCCCGGTCGACGACGTGCTGTTCTTCATCTCCGACGAGAAGTACACACGCGTGCAGACCGCCGCGATCGAGGCGTTGATCCGCAAGCCGATCAAGGAACTGATCGAGGAACTCGACGCCGAGGTCTTCTGGCAGATCCACCGTTCGACCCTGGTCAACACGCGTTTCATCGCCGGCGTGAGCCGCGACCTGCGCGGGCGCCAGCTCGTCAGCGTGAAGGGCCACCCGCAGAAGCTCGAGGTCAGCCGCAGCTTCACCGGGCTGTTCAAGGGGATGTAGGCTGCGAAGCGAAGGGCGAGGGGCCCCGTAAACGGGGATCGACCAGCGCAGCGGCCGGCGAGTGCAACGGGCTCGATGCCCGTTGCGCGAGGCTGCGAAGCGAAGGGCGAGGAGCCCTCGGGGCCACATGGGGCCACTTCGTGGCCCTCGGGGATCGACCAGCGCAGCAGCCGGCGAGCGAGAGCGGCTCGATGCCCGACTCGCAAGAGCGCGCCGCTGGCGCCGCCCCGCCGCCGACAAACTTCGAGCCGGGGCCGGCCGCGGCGGGTTTCGACACGCGGTCGACAACCGCGATGCCAACCCGGCCTGCTGCGGGTCGCAACGGCACGCCAGGCTCGCAACACCCGGCGGACCGCGACAGATGAACGGTTTTCCCCGCTCTTGTCGGGCTCCCTCGCTCTGTCGGCCGGTACTGAAATGCAGAATGTGATTCCGTGTGCCTGCCGCACGGTCCACCAATCCACGCATCGACCGCCACCCAATCCTCCGCCGCGGACGCCGAAAACCTCCCGTCATGCCCGTCATCGCCGTCGTCAACAGAAAAGGGGGCAGCGGCAAGAGCACGCTGGCCACCCATCTGGCAGCGTACTGCGCCAACGCCGGGATGTCGGTGATGCTGGGCGACGTGGACCGCCAGCAGTCCACGCAGACCTGGCTGCGGCTGCGCGCGGCGCACAACGCCGCGGCACGCCCGCCCATCCTGGGCTGGGTCGTCGAGCCGAAACGCGGGCTGCACGCACCCCCCGGCACGACCCATGTGATTCTTGACACGCCCGGCGGCCTGACCGGCTTCGACCTGGCGCGCGTGGTGATGTATGCCGACGCCATCCTGATGCCGGTGTGCAACTCGGTGTTCGACCGTGCGTCGGCCGCGCAGTGCCACGCCGAACTGCTGACGCTGCCGCGCGTCGCCAGTGGTCGCTGCCGGGTCGCCGCGGTAGGCATGCGGCTGGACGCGCGCACGCGCGCCGCCGAGATCCTGGAGACCTGGGCCGAAGGGCTCAAGCTCCCCTTCATCGGCGCGCTGCGCGAGACGCAGGCCTATGTGCGATGCATCGAAAACGGCATGACGCTGTTCGATCTGCCTGCAGCACAGGTGGAAGTGGACCTGCTGCAGTGGGACCCGTTGCTGCGATGGCTCGCTCCGGTACTTCGTCCGGCCACCGAGGAAGCCGCGCCGACCCGGGCAACACTGACTGGAGGTCAGCGCTCGATCTTGCCGCCCGCTTCGTTGTCTGCCTTGCGGCCCGCGGCGCGGCCGCCGCATCAGGCCGTGTCGCTGCATCGAGCGCCAGCGATGGCGGCAGAGGCACCGGGCGCGTCTGCTAGCCTCGCGGCGGCCGCGCTCGCACCGCCACCGATGCCGGCACGCGCATCGGCTGCGTCAGGTGGCGTTGCCGTTCCGGAGCGGGCCGCAGCGGGCGGGCGCGCCGAATTGACAACGGAGCGGCCGCCGCAACTCGATGCAATCGCTCAGCCGGCGAACCAGGACCCGCCACCGCGCGCTCCCCCGCCACCCGTGCGCGGCGCGCTTGCGGACCAGCCACCGCTGGCCTGGGGGTTGCGCAGCCTGTTCGATCTGCGGCCGATGTTCAAGCGCGTGCAACGCCGCACCTGAGACGAGCCACCGGCGCTTCGGAGGGTCGGCGGGCGTGCGGCGCGCAACCGGGCGAGAGCGCAGATCCCGGTAACGAATCTTCCGCACGGTACCTCAGCGCGGGACGATCTCGGCGCTGGCCTTCTCGGCTCGTTGTGCCGCTGCGGCGCGCAGCGCTTTCAGCTTCTCGCGCGGGTCTTCCCGCGCCGTCACCTCGTGCAGCTTCATCTCGCCGATGAAACGGCTCGGCACGCCCGGGATGAAGTCGCGCCCGCGCTTGCGTCGCTTCAGCGTGCTCACCGCGAGCGTGGTGCGGGCGCGCGTGATGCCCACGTACATCAGGCGCCGCTCTTCGCCGAGGCGCTCGGCGGTCATTTCGGCGGCGTCGCTGCCGCCGCCCACGAAAGGCAGCAAGCCTTCGTTGATGCCGGCGAGCACCACATGCGGCCACTCCAGCCCCTTCGCCGCGTGCAGTGTCGACAGCGTGACCACGTCCTGTGCGTCGCCGCGTTCGGCCAGGCTGATGATCACCGAGATGGTCTGCGCGACCTCGATCACGCTCTTCTTCTCGCTCTCGATCGAGAGCCCGCCATCGTTTTCGAGTTCACCGCCGCAACGCTTCGCGACCCAGTCGACGAAGTCGAGCACGTTGCTCCAGCGCGCGGCCGCGAGCTTCTCGCTGTCCTCGCCTTCGCGCAGGTGCGTTTCGTAGCCGATGTCGCCGAGCCAACCCATCAGGAACGCCTTCGCGTCTTCGGCGCCGGTCGTCTGTCGCGCGCGGTACTCGAGGTCGTTCACATAGCGTCCGAACTCGTGCAGCGAGCCGAGCGCGCGGCCGGTGAGCACCGATCCGAGGCTCTCGGCGAAAAGGGCCTCGTGCAGGCTCGTCTTCCAGCGGCCCGCGAACTCGCCCAGGCTGGCGAGCGTCTGGTGACCGATGCCGCGCTTCGGCGTCGTCACTGCGCGCAGGAACGCCGGGTCGTCGTCGTTGTTGACGATCAGGCGCAGCCAGGCGCACAGGTCCTTGATCTCGGCGCGGTCGAAGAAGCTCTGCCCGCCCGACACCTTGTACGGGACGGCCGCCTTGCGCAGCGCCTTCTCGAAGATGCGCGCCTGGTGATTGGCGCGGTACAGCACCGCGAAACTCCCGAATGCGACCTCGGCACCGCCGCTCGGCGCCACGCCGGAGGCAGCCGCGACGCCGCCACTGCGCAGGCTCTGGATGCGCGCGACTGCCCGCTCGGCCTCGTGCTCCTCGTTGTCACATTCGATCACGCGAACCGGCTCGCCGTCGCCGAACGCGCTCCAGAGGGTTTTCTCGAACAGCTTCGGGTTGTTCGCGATCACCATGTTCGCGGCGCGCAGGATGTTGCCGGTGGAGCGGTAGTTCTGTTCGAGCGCGACGACCTTGAGCCTCGGGTAGTCCTGCGGCAGGCGCTTCAGGTTGTCGATCGTCGCGCCGCGCCAGCCGTAGATGCTCTGGTCGTCATCGCCGACCGCGGTGAAGAGGGCCCGCTCGCCGACCAGCGACTTGAGCATCTCGTACTGGATCGCATTGGTGTCCTGGTACTCGTCGACGAGCACGTAGCGCAATGTGGCCTGCCACTTCGCGCGCACCACGGCGTCGTGCAGCAGCAGCTTGTGCGGCAGCGCGATCAGGTCGTCGAAATCGACCGCCTGGTACGCGGCGAGGCGCTCCTCGTAGCGCTGCATCACGCGCGCGGCGACCTGCTCGTCGGCGTTCGCGGCGGTGTCTTGCGCCTGCGCGCTGTTCAGCCCCTGGTTCTTCCACAGGCTGATGGCCCATTGCCAGCGGCGCGCCAGCGCGTTGTCGGTGCTGGCGCCGGCGTCTTTCAGAATGCCGAGCACATCGTCGCTGTCGAGGATGCTGAACTGCGGCTTCAGCCCGAGCCGCTCGCCCTCGCTGCGCAGGATGCGCACGCCGAGCGAATGGAAGGTGCTCACCGCGAGGTGCTTCGCGGCGCGCGGGCCGACGAGCTCCTTTGCACGCTCGCGCATTTCCTGCGCGGCCTTGTTGGTGAAGGTGATCGCCGCGATCTGGCCCGGCTCGTAGCCCGCTTGCAGCAGGCGCGCGATCTTGTGCGTGATCACGCG
>JANMAW010000434.1:0-1948 GCA_031360005.1 Rhizobacter sp. | reverse complement strand
CAGCGACAGCAGCACGCGGAAGCGGATCGAGTTCATCGCGCCTGGCCCGCGCCGCCAGGATCGACGACGAAATAACCGACCCCGCGCACGTTCTGGATGAACCCGGCGCCGAGCTTGCGCCGCAGTTGATGGATGTACACCGACACCGCGTTGCTCTCGATCTCTTCGCCCCAGCCGTAGAGCCGGTCTTCGAGCTGCGCGCGCGACAGCAGTGCGCCGGGGCGTTGCAGCAGCGCTTCGAGCACCGCGAACTCGCGCGCCGACAGCAGCACCGGCAAGCCGTCGCGCGTGACCCGGTGCGTCGCCGGGTCGAGCGTCACGCCGCCGCAAGCGAGCGCCGGCTCGGCGCGTCCGCTGTGGCGGCGCAGCACGGCGCGGATCCGCGCACTGAGTTCATCGAGGTCGAAGGGCTTGACGAGGTAGTCGTCGGCGCCGGCATCGAGCCCGGCCACCTTGTCGCCGGGGCCGTCGCGCGCGGTGAGCACGATCACCGGCGTCGCGTCTCGGCGCGCGCGCATCGCGCGCAGCACATCCAGGCCGCCGTTGGCTTGCGTCTCGGCACCCGGCGCGCCGACAGCGGGCAGGCCCAGGTCGAGCAGCACGAGGTCGAAACGTTCGGTCGCCAGCGTGGCCCGCGCCGCCGTCGCATCGCGCACCCAGTCGACCGCATGGCCCTCGAGGCGCAGCGCACCGCGCAGGCTCTCGCCGATCATCCGGTCGTCTTCCACCAACAGCAGTCGCATGCGAAAAGCATACCCTGCACGATGCTGCGCTCGCGGCAGCGAGTTGCGGCGTTATCGTGCGGCTCCAGACACCGCCGACCGATCCCATGTCCAACACCCTGCGCAACACCCTGCTGTCGTTTCGCGACCTGCTTGCGACCTTCGGCCCGTTCATCGCGCTCACGCTGGCGCTGCTGGCGCTGGCGTACTGGGTGCTCGACCCGACACCGCCGCCACGGGTCGTGCTCGCGACCGGCCCCGACCAGGGCGCCTATGCCGAATTCGGCAAGCGCTATGCGCAGGTCCTGAAGGGCTACGGCATCGAGGTGGAATTGCGCAGCACGCAGGGCGCGGCCGAGAACCTGCAACTGTTGCGCGACCCGGGCTCGGGTGTCGACATCGCGTTCGTTCAGGGCGGCGCCGACGATGTCGCCAAAGCCGACGATGCCGGCGCGTCGGGGCTGGTCTCGCTCGGCAGCCTGTTCTACGAACCGGTGTGGCTGTTCTACCGGACCGACGCCGCGAAGCGGCTGCTGAAGACCGACTCGCTGACGGCGCTGTCGCAACTGCCGGGCTGGCGCCTCAATATCGGCGCGCCCGGCAGCGGCGTGCCGAACCTGATGACCAGGCTGATCGACGCGAACCGCATCGACCCGTCGGCGCTGACGCTGGTGCGCAAGGCACCGACGCCCGCGGTCGTCGACCTGGTGGCCGGCGATCTGGACGCGCTGGTGTTCGCGTCGGCACCCGAATCGCTGCTGGTGCAGATGTTGCTGCAGACGCCGGGCGTTGCGCTGTTCGACATCAGCCAGGCCGATGCGTATTCGCGCCGCTTCGCGTTCCTGACGCCGGTGCTGCTGCCGCGCGGCGTCGTCGACCTGGCGCGCGACCTGCCGCCGCGCGACGTGCGGCTGGTCGCGCCCACTGCGACGTTGGTGGCGCGCCATGGAACGCACCCGGCGAAGATCCAGCTGTTCGTGCAGGCAGCACAGCAGATCCACGGCGGTGCCGGCTGGTTCCAGCGCAAGGGCGACTTCCCGACCGCCGCGAGCACCGAGCAGCCGCTCGCGAAGGAGGCCCAACGTTTCTACGCCAGCGGCACGCCGGTGCTGCAGCACTACCTGCCGTTCGGCCTGGCGAACCTGATCGACCGGATGTGGCCGGTGCTGGTGACGATCGTGGCCGCGCTGATCCCGCTGTCGCGGATGCTGCCGCCGCTGTACCAG
>JANMAW010000428.1:0-1704 GCA_031360005.1 Rhizobacter sp. | reverse complement strand
CCGGCATGATCTTCAAGCACGCAGCATGCTCGCCTCGCGGGCTGACTTTCAAGCGCGCAGTGCGCTCGCCTCGCGGGCGAGGTGCGAAATGCGCGCCCAGTCCTTCGCGGCCACCGCGTCGGCGGGCGTGAGCCACGAGCCACCGCAGACCTTGACGTTCGGAAGCGCAAGGAACTGCGGCGCGGTTTCGAGCGTGATGCCACCGGTAGGGCAGAACACGACGTCGGTGAACGGGCCGGCGAGCGCCTTCAGCATCGGGATGCCGCCGGCCTGCATCGCCGGAAAGAACTTCAGGAAGAAGTAGCCATCGGCATTCGCCTGCATCACCTCGCTGCCGGTCGCGGTGCCCGGCAGCAACGGCAGGCCGATGTCGCGGCACGCGCGGCCGATGGTGCTGGTGTAGCCCGGGCTGACGGCGAAGCTGCAGCCGGCGTCCTTCGCCGCCTGCGCATCGGCGGCGCTGCGAACCGTTCCGGCACCGAGGAGAGCATCCGGCACCGAGCGCGCAATCGCTTCCATGCACTGCAGCGCGATCGGCGTGCGCAGCGTGACTTCGAGCACCCGCACGCCGCCGTCGACGAGCGCCTGCGCCATCGGCACGGCATCTTCGAGCCGGTTGATCACGATCACCGGAATCACCGGTCCGTACGAAGCGAGGTCCAGCGTGTTCATGTGTTTGATTCCAATGGAGTGACTACAACCAGCGAATTACAGCCATGTGCAAGCGCCCTGCTCGGCGCCGAGCACGTTGCGGCGCATCCCGGCGAACAATTCGCGGCCCAGTCCGTGGCCATTCACCTGAGCCTGCGCGTCGCTGAGCGGCGCAGGTTCGCGCGCCGACCAGGTGGCGCGATCGACCAGTGCATCGAGCGTGCCGGCGACCGCATCGAGCCGGACGATGTCGCCATCGCGCAGCTTGCCGAGCGGCCCGCCGTTCATTACTTCGGGGCTGACGTGGATCGCGGCCGGCACCTTGCCGGAGGCGCCGCTCATGCGGCCGTCGGTCACCAGCGCGACCCTGAAACCGCGGCCCTGCAGCACGCCGAGCGGCGGAGTCAGCTTGTGCAGCTCGGGCATGCCGCAAGCGGCCGGACCCTGGAAGCGCAGCACCGCAATGAAATCGCGTTCCAGCGCACCGGCATTGAACGCGCCGAGCAGTTCCACCTGCGTGTCGAACAGCAGCGCCGGCGCTTCGACGATGTGGCGGTCCGCCGGCACCGCCGAGACCTTGATCACCGCGCGGCCGAGGTTGCCGGTCAGCAGCTTCAACCCGCCCTCGGCGCTGAACGGCGCAGCGGCGGTGCGCACGATGGCATCGTCGATCGGCGCGGCAGGCAGATCGCTCCAGTGCAGGCGCTCCCCGATGCGCGCAGGAACCTTGCTGTACGCGCGCAGACCGCCCGCGGCGACCGTGCTCACATCGGCATGCATCGCGCCGCTGTCGATCAGCTCGCGGATCACGAAGCCCGGGCCGCCCGCGGCCTGGAACTGGTTCACGTCGGCGACGCCGTTCGGGTACACGCGTGCCAGCAGCGGCGTGACGTGCGAAAGGTCGGAGAAGTCGTTCCAGTCGATCACGATGCCTGCTGCGCGCGCGACCGCGACCCAGTGGATCAGATGGTTGGTCGAGCCGCCGGTGGCGAGCAGCGCGACCATCGCGTTGACGATGACGCGCTCGTCGACGAGCCTGCCGATCGGGCTGAA
>JANMAW010000427.1:0-5258 GCA_031360005.1 Rhizobacter sp. | reverse complement strand
AGGTCTCGACTGTCAATTTCACGAACTGTTCACCGGCGGCAAACTCGGCCACCGGTACCACGTATTACAACGTCGACTTCGTGACCATCGGCCTGTCGATCGTCGGCGGGGAGTACTCCAGATTCCAGTCGCCGCCGTCAGTGCTTCCAGCCTCGGCGAGGGTCGGCGACACGGCCGTCTTCGCGACGCTGACGACCTACACTGACAGCACCAAGGCCGTGTCGACGGGCAAGCGGGTGTTGAGCTACGCGATCGAATCGGACACCTCGACGACCGCGATCGCCAACATCATCACGCGCAGCTACGACCTGAGCAATCAGTTGCTTGCCACGCAGCAATCGCGTTACCACATGGCCGCGAACGGCGACCTGACGCTGGCGTCGATCGATGTGCAGTTCAGTACCACCAGCACGATCCATCTGGTCTACACGCCAAAGTAGTCGGTCACCGAACCAGGGACGCTGCTCACCGAACCGTTCGCGGGTCGCAGCGCCGCGCGAGGGCCCGACCGCTGCGTCGCCGACGTGCCGCCCCTGATCAAACTGCCTTTCCTGGTGCGCCCGGCTGGGATCGAACCAGCAACCCCTGCCTTCGGAGGGCAGTACTCTATCCATTGAGCTACGGACGCAGCGGCGACGATTCTACCAGCGCACATTTGACGCTCAGGCCACCCCGCGCGGCCCGCCTATAATTCCCAGGTTTTGGGCGGGCCCGGTGTGGCTTGGGGGCTCGAAGCCCCGCCCGAGTCACCGATTTCGCGCAGCTGAGGATCTCATGAGCGACGCCCATCACCAGCCCGATCACGACGGCCCGCACGAAGGCCCGATTCAGACGCCGCGGCAACTGATCCTGGCGGTCAGCTTCGCGTTCGTCGTGCCGATCATCGTCATCGTGCTCCTCGTGATGTATGTGACCAGCGATCACCGCCCCGCGGCCGGGAGCAGCGGCATGACTGCCGAGGCGGTGGCGCAGCGCATCCAGCCGGTGGGCATGGTGCAGGTCAAAGACGCGTCCGACCTGTCGACACTGAAAACCGGCGAGCAGGTGTTCGCCTCGCAGTGCACGGCATGCCACACGGCGGGGCTGGTTGGTGCGCCGAAACTCGGCGATGCCGACGCGTGGGCGCCACGCATCAAGAGCGGCTACGACGCACTGTTGCACGCTGCACTGGCCGGCAAAGGTCAGATGGGCGCGCAGGGCGGCGGTGACTATACCGACCTAGAGATCGGGCGCGCGGTGGTCTACATGGCCAACCAGGCGGGTGCCAAATTCGAGCCGCCGAAAATGGCTGCCCAAGGCGCCGCCAGCACACCCGCTGCCGGCAATGCCGCTGCTTCCGCGTCAGGGCCAGCCGCCCCGGCGGTGGTGACCGCCACACCTGCGCTGGCTGTCACCGCAGCTGCTGCCGCAAACGTCGCTGCCGCGGTACCCACGAAGGCCGATGCCGGCGGCGGCGTGCCCGCGCTGTATTCCCAGGTTTGCCAGGCTTGCCACGTTGCCGGGGTGGCCGGAGCGCCGAAGCTCGGCGACAAGGCCGCTTGGGCGCCGCGTCTCGCGCAGGGCATTGACGGCCTGACCGCCAGCGTGATCAAGGGCAAGGGTGCGATGCCACCCAAAGGCGGCTCATCCGCATCGGACGCCGACATCAAGACGGTCGTGACCTACATGCTGAGCACGGTCAAGTAGCGCCGCGCCGATGCCGCAGATGAGCCGGCCCGCGCGCCGGCTTTTCCATGCTCCCTTCTGCCCGACCGGCACGCGCACCGCCTCGGGCAGCGCAGCGTTGTCGACCCTCGTCGTCATCGGGCTGGGCAAGCGCCAGGTGGTGGCCTGCGAAGCCGACGACGTGTTCTACGGGATGTGACGGTCAGCGCACCGGACCGGCCTGGACGGTTGCCGGTTTCAGCCGGTAGCCGAAGCGCTGCGGCAGGGCTTCGAAGCGCACTTCGGTCGGTGACCACACCGCGGCTTCGACAGCGTCGGCGGCCAAGCCCATGTCGAGTGTGTGCACGATGCCCAATCCGAGGTCGGTGGCCAGGAACAAGCGACCGGCTTCATCGAGCCATGCCGACTCGAACCGAGCCGCCTGCCCGGTGTGGCTGATCAGATCCGGCGTGCCTGGTTCAGCCGTGGTCAATCGCCATACCCAGGGCGCCGCTTCGAGCTCCACGTAGACCCGTTGCGGGCCATTCTGGAAGAACCAGCAGCCCTCGTCGTCATGCAGGTAGTTTCGCTCGATGAACTCGCGCAGCTTCTCGTGCAGGATGCGGCTGCCCCTGACCTTCGGGAACGGCCCGGCCGCCTGCACGCGATCGTCGCGCATGTACCAGTCGCCGCGCGCGTCGAGCGCGAGCCAGCCGTAGCAGTGGGGCACGTTGGGCCACTTCTTCAGTGCCTGCTTGACAATGTCGTCCATGCGCCGAGGGGGACTCGCGCGGGAGCGCAGCACCCGAGATTCCTTGCAGCGAAGGCTTAAGTATGAGCCGCTGCACTGCGCAATTCCACAGGCGTTTCGCGCCCCAGCTCAGATCTGTGCGTTGATCCAGCCCGTCACCTGCTCGGGCAGCGTGTGCAGGTGGCCCGGCCAACGCCCTCCAGGGAATCCCACATGCCCGCCGTGCGGCGGCTGCCACAGCGTCACGAAGCGACCGACCTCGCGCGCATGCGGCAGGCAATGCGCCGGAACGAACGGGTCGTTGCGCGCGTTGAGCACCAGTGCCGGGATGCGGATGCGGTGCAGGTGCGGCTTCGCCGAGCCGCGCGCCCAGTAGTCATCGGTGTTGCGAAAGCCGTGCAGCGGCGCGGTGAACACGTCGTCGAACTGGTAGAGATCGCGGGCCGCGAGCAGCTTGTCGCGGTCGAACAGGCCCGGGTGCTGGGCCAGCTTGCGCAACGCCTTCGGCTTCATCGTGCGCAGGAACATGCGGGTGTAGACCCGGCGGTTGAAGCCGGTGCCGATCGCGTGCCCGCCGGCCGCCAGGTCGATCGGCGACGACACCGCGCAGACTGCGCTGACTGCCTGCGCCGCGGTGTCTCCGGCCTCTTCGGCCCAGCGCAGCAGCGCATTGCCGCCGAGCGAGACACCCACCGCGGCGATCGGGCCGCCGTGCCGGGCACGCATGCGCTGCAGCACCCAGCCGATCTCCTCGAAATCACCCGAGTGGTAGGCACGCGGCGCCAGGTTCAGTTCGCCCGAGCAGCCGCGGAAGTGCGGCAGCGCGAAGCGCCATCCCAGCTCGCGCGCCCGATGCGCGAACGCCTGCGCGTAGTGGCTGCTCGACGACCCTTCGAGCCCATGAAACAGCACGAGCAGCGGCCGGGCCGAATCGTCACCCTGCCAGTCAACATCGATGAAGTCGGCGTCGGGCGTGGTCCAGCGCTCGCGCACGAAGCTCGGCACCAAACCGACGAATCGCCTGGAGAAAAGCGCGGGCCAGATCGTCTGCGCATTGCCACCGATCAGCCAGCGCGGCGCGCGGTAGTGCTGCATCAGCGTCGGTTCGCCCTCGTCATCAGTGCAGCACCGAGGCCGCCTCGACGACTTCCTGCGCCTCGCCCGGCGAACCCGGGCTGGCGTGGTGTGAGACGAGCCGCCAGCCCTGCGCGGTCTTCACGTACACGTTTGTCGCCACGACCCACGCCGACTGCGGGCCCTCGGCCGTCATCAGCCGGATGTGCTCGAGCACGTTGTGCACCGAGCAGGTGTGGGTCTGCAGGCGTCGCACTTGCTCGGGCCGGGCATGGATCGCACCGTTCGCGAAGATCGACTCGAAGGCCGCGCGAATCGCCCGGGCCCCCATCACGCGCTGGCCGCCGGGGTGCACGCAGCTGATCTCTTCATCGTCCGACCACACCGCCATCAGCCGGTCGATGTCGCCGCGCTGCAGGGCCTCGTAGAACTGCTGTTCGGTCTCGTCGGGCGAGGCCGGCGGCGGGGCAATCTTCGAGCGGGCCATGCGCGAGGGTCCTTATAGGGCGATGACGGTCTTGCGGCCGGTCATCGAAAGACGACGGTCTTGCGTCCGTTGAGCAGCACACGGTGCTCCACATGCCAGCGCACCGCGCGCGCCAGCACCACGCTTTCGACATCGCGGCCTACCGCGCCGAAGTCCTCGGGGCTGCGCGAGTGATCGACGCGCTCAACGTCCTGCTCGATGATGGGCCCCTCGTCGAGCTCGGCGGTCACGTAGTGCGCGGTCGCGCCGATCAGTTTCACGCCGCGCTCGTGCGCCTGGTTGTACGGCTTCGCGCCCTTGAAGCTGGGCAGGAAGCTGTGGTGGATGTTGATCGCGCGGCCTTTCAGGAACTCGCAAAACTCGCCGCTCAGGATTTGCATGTAGCGTGCCAGCACCACAAGGTCGATGCGCTGCCCGCTCACCACGTGCTCGACCTGCTGTTCCTGCGCACGCTTGGCCGCCGGGGGCGCGCCGGTCGCGAGGGGGAGGTGGAAAAAGGGCACGTCGTGGCGCGCGCACAGCTCGGCGAAGTCAGGGTGGTTCGACACCACGCCGGCGATCTCGGCGTGCAGTTGCCCCGACCCGCAGCGAAACAGCAGGTCGTTCAGGCAGTGGCCATGCCGGCTCACCATCAGCAACAGGCGCGGCTTGCGCGCGAGCGAATGCAGCAGCAGATCCATCGCGAACCGGGCGCGCAGCGGCGCGACGAGTGTCTCCAGCGTGGCCGGGTCGGCCAGCCCCGCCGGCGCTTCGAAGTGCACGCGCATGAAGAACAGGCCGGTGGCGTCACTGCTCAGCACGTCGCCGAACTGCTGCGAATCGAGGATGTTGCAGCCGGCTTCGAAGAGCAGGCCGGAGACGGCGTAGACAATGCCCTTGGCGTCGCGACAGGAGAGCGTGAGGACGAATTCGTGCGGGCTGGACATGAGGTACGCTTCGGTTCCTTTCGATTGTACGAACGCTCCGATGCCGCTGGATTTCGTCCCCGGTTCAGCGAGTGAAGCCGGAGATTCCTGCGCCCATGCCGACCCCGAAGAGCGACTGGTCCGAACGCAGCCTCGAGCTGTCGCGGCTGCTGGCCCACGCAGCGCTTGGCGACCGTGCGGCATTTGCCACGCTTTACGAGCGAACCAGTCCGCATCTGCTCGGCGTCGTGATGCGTATCAACCGTGACCGGGCCCAGGCCGAAGACATTCTCCAGGAGGTGTATGTCAACGTCTGGCGCGCTGCGCAAAGCTTTGATGCCGCACAAAGCCAACCCCTGACCTGGCTGACGAGCATCGCGCGCAATCGCGCGATCGA
>JANMAW010000391.1:0-6569 GCA_031360005.1 Rhizobacter sp. | reverse complement strand
TCAGCATCGCGGTGCGGCGCTCGGCAAGCGCACCGATCTCGGCGATCGCCAGCGCCAGGTTGTCGGCCGCGAAGGCCACCGGCTCGGCGTGGAAGTTGCCGCCCGACAGCGCCTGCATCGTGTGGGCGAACACCAGCGGATTGTCGGACACGCCGTTCGCCTCGATCAGCAGGATGTTCCATGCGTGCTCGATCTGATCGAGGCACGCGCCCATCACCTGCGGCTGGCAGCGCAGGCAGTAAGGGTCCTGCACGCGGTCGCACGCCAGGTGCGACGCGCGCAGTGCGCTGCCGGCGAGCCAGGCGCGGTAGCGCGCCGCAACCTCGCGCTGGCCGCGTTGGCCGCGCGCGGCGTGGATGCGATCGTCGAACGGCGTGTCGGAACCCTTCGCGGCATCGACCGTCATCGCGCCGATCGCCACCGCCGCATCAAACAACCGGCGCAGGCGCTGCACTGCAAAGATGGCGAGGGCTGTCGAGGCCTGGGTGCCGTTGAGCAGCGCCAGGCCTTCCTTCGGCCCGAGCGTCAGCGGGGCCAACCCGGCATGCGCGAGCGCTTGCACTGCGGGAACGCCCGCGCCGTTGACGAACGCTTTGCCGACACCGATCAGCACGCAGCTCAGGTGCGCGAGCGGCGCAAGATCGCCGGATGCGCCGACGGAGCCCTTTTCGGGAATGACCGGCAACACGTCGGCGTTGAGCAGCGCGAGTAGCGCGTCGATCACCTGGGGCCGCACACCCGAGACACCGTGCGCCAGGCTCGCCGCCTTCAGCAGCAGCATCAGGCGCACGACCGGCGCCGCCAGCGGCTCGCCCACACCCGCGCTGTGCGACAGCACCAGGTTGCGCTGCAGTTGCGCCAGGTCGTCGTCGGCGATGCGCGTCTGTGCAAGCTTGCCGAACCCGGTATTGATACCGTAGACCGGAGCGTTGCGCGACACCAGTTCGCGCACCGCCTGCACGCTGGCCTCGATGCCGGCGCGCGCCGCCGGGGCGATCGACCAGCGCGAGCCACCGGCGGCCGCTTGCTCCAGCAGTGCGGCGTCGAGCCGGCCGGGACGGATGCTGTGATGGGGTGTATCCATGCGTCTGCGTGCCCAAAGTGGTCTAGACAACTTTAGCATGCGTGTCGCTAGAATGAAGCGATGGAATCGCCGGCCTTGCAAGGATGAACGCACCCGTGGCTGCGCCGCGCACGTTGCCCTATGCCGCCGTCAAGGCCGCGCTGCGCGAGCGCATAGCGCAAGGCGGCTGGCAACCGGGCGTGCGCTTGCCCTCGGAACGCGAACTGGTGCAGGAGTTCGGCTGCGCGCGCATGACGGTGCAACGCGGGCTGCGCGAGCTCGAGGAAGAAGGCCTGATCGAGCGCCGCCAGGGTTCGGGCTCGTACGTGGCCGAACTCCACCCGATCTCCAACCTGCTGCGGGTGCGCGACATCCACGAAGAGATTCGCGAGCGCGGCCACACGCATTCGACGCGCGTTTGCAGCGTCGTGCGCGAGAGGGGCGATGCGCGCACCGTCGACGCGATGCGCCTGCCGCGCGGCGCACCGGTCTATCACGTACAACTCGTGCACCTCGAAAACGGCGTGCCGATCCAGCTCGAAGACCGGCACGTCAACCCGGCGCTGGCGCCAGACCTGCTCACTCACGACTTCAGCCAGGTCACGCCGTCGTTCGTGCTGTTCGAACACGCCCCTCTGACCGAGGCCGAGCAGGTCATCGAGGCCGTGCTCGCGACCGAAGAGCAGGCGCGCCTGCTCGAGGTCACGCAAGGCAGCGCGCTGCTGATGGTGTCGCGCCGCACCGTGTCGCAAGGCGCGGTGGCGTCGGTTGCGCGGCTGTACCACCCGGGCGCGCGCTATCGGCTGATCGGGCGCTTTTCGGTCTGACGCGAGGCGGGTACGACCGCGCGCGGGCAGCTTCTTCGTCAAGCTGTTCCCGGCGCGGCGCGGCGCGCTCCGATGGCCGCCGCACTGCGCGTACGGTCGACACTCGCATCACAATGGTGGATTTCCGCGCTCGAGAATCCACATGCTCCCCAACGCCGTTCCGCCGTCCACCGCCGCCCGTGCCCACGACCTCACCGACGCCGAATTCGCCGAGCTCGACAACCTGTTGCTCGAAACCCCCGAGCCGCTGGAACCGGTCGATGCGGTGATGCTCGACGGCTACCTGTGCGGCGTGATCGTGCAGCCGGTGCTGCTGGAGCCGGCAACCTGGCTCGCGCATGTGTTCGATTTCGACGGTCGCCCGCTGCCCGACGACGTGAACGTCGACTGGCTGCAGCGCACCACCGCGCTGATCATGCGGCGCCATGGCGCGCTGAACCGCGCGATCGTCGAAGACGGCTGGTTCGACCCGCTGGTGCTCGAGTTCGACGACGAGCACCCGCGCGAACCCGTGCCTGAAGGCGAGGTCGATCCGCTGGCCGGCCTGAGCCCGGTATCGCAGGCGCTGATGCCCTGGGTCGCCGGCTTCCAGCACGCCACCGTGTGCTTCCCCGATCTGGCCGAAATGGCCGACGACGCGGTGATGTCGGCGCTGGCGCGGTTGTACCGCCATTTGCCGACCGAAACCGACGAGGAACGCGAAGTGGTCGCCACGCTCGACCGTGAGCACCCGTTGGCGACGCTCGACGACGCAATGGAAGAACTGGTCGTCACCGTCGCCGATCTGCAGGACCTGACACAGGAGCTGCGCTACAAGGTCGACACCGTGAAGCGCGAGACACCGAAGGTCGGCCGCAACGACCCGTGCCCGTGCGGCAGCGGCAGGAAGTTCAAGCAGTGTCACGGCGCCGCGTGAACGTCACAACGACCCGTGCATTCGGTCTGCGCCGCTGATCGATGCGGCTGCAGCTGCTCTCCGACCTGCACCTCGAAACCGAGGTGTTCGAACCGACGCCGGCTCCCGATGCCGAGTTGCTCGTGCTCGCCGGCGACATCGACAGCAGCTGGGCCGGCCTCGAGCGCTTTCGGGGCTGGCCGGTGCCGGTGCTATTCGTCGCCGGCAACCACGAGTTCGACGAGCGCGAGATCACGCAAGCGTGGCCCGCCTTGCGCGAGCGCTGCACGCGACTGGGAATGCGCCTGCTCGAATGCGAGAGCGTGGTGCTGGCAGACGCGAGCGGGCGGCGCATCCGTTTCGTGGCGACCATCCGCTGGTGCGACTTCGATCTGTTCGGCGCCGCGCAGCGCGCGCGGGCGATGCGCGCGGGCAGCTACTACCTGAAGATCATGCGTGCCACGCGCCACGGCGCGCCGCTGGACGCTACGGCCGTGCGCGACGAGGCAATTCGCTGCGGCGCGTGGCTGCGCGGCGAACTGCAACGCAGCCGCGGCGAGTGGGACGCCTCCGTGGTGATCACACACTTCGGGCCGAGTCTTCGCAGCGCCGATCCGCGCTACGGCGACCAGCCCGGCACCGCGAGCTTCTGCAACGCCGACGACGAGTTGCTGCCGCAAGCCGACCTGTGGATCCACGGCCATCTGCACTGCCAGCACGACTACGCGGTCGCGCATGAACGCGGCGTCACGCGCGTCGTCTGCAATCCGCGCGGTCACGTGCGCAAGGGTGAAGCCGCTGCGCATCGGCCGCTGCTGGTGCTCGAGGTGTGATTCGCGGTGGCCGGCGCGTCAGCGCGCGCCGCACTAGCGGGCGGGTTCGCCCGTGCGAGTTGCGCAAAGCCCTGCGAAGCAGGTCGACAGCAGCATCTCGATGATTTTCTCGTCGCTGTAGTTTCCGCCGGCCTTCAGCAAGCCCAGCACCGGGTCGCAGGCGCGCGCGAACAGCGTGTAGAGGATCACCTCGGGCGGCAGCGTCGCATCCAGCGCGCCGGCGGCCTGCGCCGCAATGATCCAGGCGCCGAGTTGCTCACTCACTTGGATCAGCCGATCGAGATAGGCCTTGTTGCTGGTCAGCGCGGCACGCAGTGCAGAGTTCTGCGCCGGCAGCGACGGCATCGCGCCGGCCAGCTGGACCTGCATCGTCCAGCGCGCGACCGCCTTCAGCTGTTCGATCGGCGCGGACTGCGGATCGGCGCGAAGCATCTCCACCCGGGCCAGTGCAAGGTCCAGCACGCGGATCATCGCCGCGCCCGCCAGGTCCTCCTTGGAACTGAAGTGCTTGTACAGGCTGGCCTTGGCGATCCCGACGTCGGCGGCAACCTCGTCGACGGTCATCGCGTCGTAGCCCTTCTCGGCCAGCAACCGGTTCACCGACGCGAGGATCGCCTCCTCTCTCGCGTGGAGCACCTGATCTCGAAAGGACACCTTCGCCATGAATGAGTGTAACGGTGCCGACACGATCTATACGGTTCGGTCGAATAAAAACCATACGGTTGTATATTGATCGTTTAAGTCTATATTATTACTGTTCGGTTTGGACCTGGCAACGCGCCGAAACCCGCTCAAGCCCGCTCCGCAACCGTCCTGTCCCCAACCTCACCCGTTCACCATGGAGTTCGCATGAAAAAGCTGTTCGCCCTTTCCACTCTTGCCGTCGCCGCGCTGTCGGCTCAAGCCAAGGACATCGTCGATACCGCGGTAGCCGCCGGTAACTTCAAGACGCTTGCAACTGCCTTGCAGGCCGCAGGACTGATCGACACCCTCAAAGGCCCGGGACCGTTCACCGTCTTTGCTCCGACCGACGAAGCCTTCGCCAAGGTACCCAAGGCGCAACTCGACGCCCTGCTCGCCGACAAGGCCAAGCTCACCGCAGTCCTGACCTACCACGTCGTTCCCGGCAAGGTGTTGGCCAAGGATGTGAAGGCCGGCAAGGTCAAGACCGTCCAGGGCTCGGAACTGACGATCGGCACCACGGGCAGCGTCACCGTCGACAACGCCAAGGTCGTCGCCACCGACATCGTGGCCGACAACGGCGTGATCCACTTCATCGACAGCGTCGTGCTGCCGAAGTAGGCGTCGGTCTGAAGACGCGCCTTCGGGCCGTCAGAGGCCGGAGCGGCGTATGAGTCGCCGCTCCCAGGGTTGCGGCGCCACTCCAGCCGAACTCGAAAGCGCCTCGGTCGCGGAGGCTGCTGCCACAGGACACATGCTCGCATCCAGACCGAATGCGGTGCCCATATCGGCGGGATCGGATTCTTCGATGGGTTCCTCGTGCCGAGATTCCAGAGTCGACAACCAAGAAAATCCTGAGGACCAGTCCATCGCAACCTCCCGCGGCTTTGGATATGAAACAAATTGTGCGCCGAACACGGTGTTGCGGCGCATCGAAAACCGGTCAGTTCGGTCGCACTTGGCACCGCACCCGCGCGCATTGCGGCGGTCGATGGCTCCCGCCACGCCCGCGCCCCACTTCTTGAGGATGGCACTGCGCTCGAACCGCGCCTATCGTTGTTTGAACACATCCCGGTCCGTTCGCTGCCGGATTCCTCGGAGAGCCATCATGATCGTCGTATCGCGCAAGGCGCTCACTTGGGGAACGATTGCCACCGCGGTCGCCAGCGCGCTGCTGCTGGCCGACGCGGGCGGCGGCATGCCGCGCATTGCCGGCGATGCGATGCGCGCGCGGCCCGACGCCCCCGTGCAGCCCGAGATCGCCGACCAGCGATCCGCCACCACGAGCAACGCACAGCGCAACGCGGCATCGGTGCGCGATCTTTCGTCGCGCTGAACCCACGCGGCGCCGCGCGCAATTCGGATCGGGTCTAATTCGGCAAATTCGCGGCCGTGAGGTCGCGCGTCCCACCCCCTCCCGAAGGAACCCGCATGTATTCCGACGTCAAGCTCTACATCGACGGTGAATGGTGCACCGGCGCGGCCGGCAAGAGCGAGCCCGTCATCAACCCGGCCACCGGGCAGGTGCTGGCACGGCTCGCGCATGCCGGCACCCAAGACCTCGATCAGGCGCTGCACGCCGCAGACAAGGGCTTCAAGGCCTGGCGCAAGGTCTCGGCTTTCGACCGCTACAAGCTGCTGCGCAAGGCCGCCGACATCATCCGCAACCGCGCCGACACGATCGGTCAGCTGATGACGCTGGAGCAGGGCAAGCCGCTCGCCGAAGCGAGGATGGAAACGATGCTGGCCGGCGACATCATGGACTGGTTCGCCGAGGAGGCGCGGCGCACCTACGGCCGCATCGTGCCCGCGCGTGCAGACGGCGTGATGCAACTCGTCGTGAAGGAGCCGGTCGGCCCGGTGGCGGCGTTCACGCCCTGGAATTTCCCAATCAACCAGGCGGTGCGCAAGGTCTCGGCGGCGCTCGCCGCGGGTTGCTCGGTGATCCTGAAGGGGCCGGAAGAAACGCCGGCGAGTTGCGCCGCGCTGGTGCAGGCGTATGTCGACGCCGGGCTGCCGGCGGGCGTGCTGAACCTGGTCTTCGGGGTGCCGTCGGAGATCTCCGAATACCTGATTCCGCACCCGGTGATCCGCAAGATCACGTTCACCGGATCGACGCCGGTCGGCAAGAAGCTCGCCGCACTCGCCGGCCAGCACATGAAGCGGATCACGATGGAGCTCGGCGGCCATGCCCCGGCCATCGTGTTCGGCGACGCCGATGTCGATGCCGCGATCAAGCAGCTGGCCACGGCCAAGTTCCGCAATGCCGG
>JANMAW010000372.1:0-2022 GCA_031360005.1 Rhizobacter sp. | reverse complement strand
GGCGACTTCGGCGTCGTCGACGAGAACGGCATGGCGTGGCTGGTGCGCGCGCGCGAACTCGACGAGACCTTGAAGCGCGGGCGCGGCGGCAAAGGCGTCGTCCCGGGCAACGGGATTCGCGAACATGAGGAACTGCTGATCCAGCGCCTGATGCCGGCCGACGCACTGCGCGTGCGTGGGCGCCACAACGCTGCGAACGCGCTCGCGGCACTCGCGCTCGCGACCGCGATCGACTGCCCGCTCGCGCCGATGCTGCACGGCCTGCGCGAATACGTCGGCGAGCCGCACCGCGTGCAGTACATCGCGACACTCGACGGCGTGGACGCCTTCGACGACAGCAAGGGCACGAATGTCGGCGCCACCGTCGCGGCACTCGACGGCCTGGGTGCCGACAAGGCGCCCGGCAAGCTCGTCGTGATCCTGGGTGGCGACGGCAAGGGCCAGGATTTCGCGCCACTCGCCGAGCCGGTGCAGCGCCATGCGCGTGCGGTTGCGACGATCGGCCGCGACGCCGCCCGGATCGAATCGGCACTCGGCGGCTGCGGCGTTCCGCTGCAACGCCTCGAGACGCTGCAGGCCGCGACGCGCTGGTGCTTCGAGCGCGCGAACACAGGCGACGCAGTGCTGCTGAGCCCGGCCTGCGCGAGCCTGGACATGTTCCGCAACTACGCGCACCGCGCCGAGGTGTTCGTCACCGAGGTGCGCGCGATCGTCGCCGATCGCGGAGGGGTCGCCGCATGAGCGCGCCGGGCCGCCATGGGCCGCGAAGGGGTCGCTGCGGGTCCCTTGACTCACTCACGCCCGGCTGGACGGCGCAACGGGCCGGGGGTGCGCGATGAATCCGAACACGGTGCCGTGGCTCGATGCCTTGCGCGATCGGCTGATGGTCTTGCTGCCGCAGCCCGGCCGGCTGGAGGAGACGCGCGCGTCGAAGCCGATCCCGGTGCGCGACTGGATCAACGTCGGCGGCGAGCCGGCGCGGCTGCTGGGATTCGACCAGGCGCTCGTGTGCGTCGTGATCGCGCTGCTCGCGCTCGGCATCGTGATGGTCTACAGCGCCACCGTCGCGCTGCCCGACAGCCCGAAGTTCGCGCGCTACGTTCCGACCTACTTCATGACGCGGCAGATCCTGTTCGTCGCGGTGTCGTTCGTCGCTGCGCTGATCACGGTGCAGATTCCGCTCAGTTTCTGGGAGAAGGCCTCGCCGTGGGTCTTTGTCGCGTCGCTGCTGCTGCTCGTCGTGGTGCTGGTCCCGGGAGTCGGCAAGGGCGTCAATGGAGCGAAGCGCTGGATCCCGCTGGGCTGGCTGAACTTCCAGCCCTCCGAGCTCGCGAAGGTGGCGATCGCGATGTACGCCGCGAGCTACATGGTGCGCAAGATGGACATCAAGCAGAACTTCGTGCGCGCGGTCGCGCCGATGACGGTCGCGCTCGGCGTGATCGGGCTGCTGCTGCTGGCCGAACCCGACATGGGCGCGTTCATGGTGATCGCGGTGATCGCGATGGGGATCCTGTTTCTCGGTGGCGTGAACGGCCGCATGTTCTTCCTCAGCGTCGCGGTGCTGGTCGGCGCATTCGCGCTGATGATCCTGGCCAGCCCGTGGCGCGCCGAGCGAATCCTGGCGTTCCTGAAGCCCTGGGACCCGCAGTACGCGATGGGCAAGGGCTACCAGCTCACGCACTCGCTGATCGCGCTCGGCCGCGGCGAGATCTTCGGCCAGGGGCTGGGCGCCAGCGTCGAGAAGCTGCACTACCTGCCCGAGGCGCACACCGACTTCCTGCTCGCGGTGATCGGCGAAGAGCTCGGCTTCGTCGGCGTGGCCTGTGTGATATTCGCGTTCTTCTGGCTCGCGCGCCGCCTGTTCCACATCGGCCGCCAGGCGATCGCGCTGGACCGCGTGTTCGCCGGTCTGTTCGCGCAGGGCATCGGCATCTGGATCGGTGGCCAGGCCTTCATCAACATGGGCGTGAACCTGGGCGTGCTGCCGACCAAGGGGCTGACCTTGCCGCTGATGAGCTACGG
>JANMAW010000362.1:0-1777 GCA_031360005.1 Rhizobacter sp. | reverse complement strand
CCGCACGCTGGTCGGCGCCAATGGCGCAGGCAAGTCGACCACGCTGCTCGCGCTGTCGGGCCTGCTGCGGCCGAAATCGGGGTCGATCCGTTTCGACGGCGTCGAGCTGACGCGGCTGCGGACGCACCAGATCGTCGAGCGCGGCCTGGTGCAGGTGGCCGAGGGCCGCGCCATCCTGACCACGCTGACGGTGCGCGAGAACCTCGAACTCGGCGCCTACCGAAGAAGCGACCGCGCCGGCATCGCCGCCGACCTGGAACGCGTGCTGGGCTTGTTCCCGCGGCTGCACGAGCGCATCGACGGCATGGCGGGCAACCTGTCGGGCGGTGAACAGCAGATGCTGGCGATCGGCCGCGCGCTGCTGGCCAGGCCGCGCCTGTTGCTGCTCGACGAACCGTCGATGGGGCTCGCGCCGATCGTCGTGCAGGACATCTTCAGGACGCTGCACCAGATCAACCTGGACGGATTGACGATCTTCCTGGTCGAGCAGAACGTGCGCCAGGCGTTGAAGATCGCGAAGTACGGCTACGTGCTCGAAAACGGCAGGATCGTGCTCGAGAGCACCGGGCCCGAACTGTTGAAGGACGCCCGCGTGCTCGCCGCCTACATGGGCGGATGACGCGCGGCTCAGATCGCCCGGGCGGCGTTGTACAGCTTGGTCGAACGCGTCCCGGATCGGCAGAATGCCAGTATCGGGGTGGGCAGTTCGCGCAACAGCTCGGCAAACCGCGCGATTTCCTGCGGCGTCTGGACGGCCGGATGAACAGGCAGGAAGGCGTAGGCCAGACCCGCGGCTTCGGCGGCTTTCTGCATCGCGGCGCTGGTCGGCTGGTCAGGCCCGGCCTCGAAGTCGGGCCGGTTGTTGATCACGCTCCTGAAGCCCGCCTGCGCCGCCCACGCCATCGCGGAGGTTTCGAGTTGCCCGGCGACGCAAACGCCGGCGCTGAGTTGCTGGACGGCCGGGGCGTTCATGGCGCCAGTGCCTTCTTGACCGCGGCCGACACCATGCCCATGTCGGCCTTGCCGGCCAGTCGCATCTTGACGGCACCCATCACCTTGCCCATGTCACCCGGCCCGGACGCGCCGAGTTCGGCGACGATCGATGCGACCGCGGCAGCCACTTCGTCGACACCGAGGCGCTGCGGCAGGTAGGCCTCGAGCACCAGCAGCTCGGCGGCTTCCTTCTCGACCAGGTCGGGCCGGTTGCCGGCGCTGAACTGCGCGATCGAATCCTTGCGCTGTTTCACAAGCTTGTCGATGATGCCGATCACCGCCGCGTCGTCGAGCACGATGCGATCGTCGACCTCACGCTGCTTGCAGGCCGCGAGCAGCCCGCGAATCGTCAGCAGGCGCGGCGCGTCCTTCGCGCGCATGGCAGTCTTCATGTCCTCGGTGATCTGGTCTTTCAGGCTCATGGCGGCTCCGGTCGAGGTCGCACTGCAAAAGCGGAAAAGCCCGCGCGTCGCGGGCTTCTCGGGGAGGGTGAACCAACGAGGGTTCGGCGCCGCAAACTCAGAACAGTTTCTTCGGCAACTGCATGCTGCGTACGCGCTTGAAATGACGCTTCACGGCCGCTGCCTTCTTGCGCTTGCGCTCGGCGGTGGGCTTCTCGTAGAACTCGCGGGCGCGCAGGTCGGTCAGCAGGCCGAGCTTTTCGATGGTGCGCTTGAAGCGGCGCAGTGCCACGTCGAATGGCTCGTTTTCTTTGACGCGAATCGTAGTCATGTAAAGGTTGGATCCTGAGATAAGTGCGCTCGGTGTCGGCGGGGGCTTGCGG
>JANMAW010000335.1:0-2083 GCA_031360005.1 Rhizobacter sp. | reverse complement strand
GACGCCCGCGTGCGCGAGGCCTTCGAGCTGTCGCTGGACCGGCAGGGCCTGGTGCAGGTGGTGATGGACAACGAGGCCACGGTCGGCAACCAATGGGTCGCACCGGGCAACGGCTACTACGCGAAGAACATGCCGGTGCCGAAGCGCGACATCGCGCGCGCCAAGGCGCTGCTGAAGGAAGCCGGCGTGCCGAACCCGAGCTTCACGCTGGTGACGCCGACCACGTCGGACGCGCAACGCCTCGCGCTGGTGGTGCAGGCGATGACGCGCGAAGCCGGCTTCGACGTGAAGATCCAGGCGGCCGAGTTCGCGACCTCGCTGAACATGGCCGACAAGGGCGACTTCGAGGCCTATGTGCTGGCCTGGAGCGGCCGCGCCGATCCCGACGGCAATTTGTTCAGCTTCCACGGCTGCAAGCAGCCGCTGAACTACGCCGGCTATTGCGACGCCGAGACCGACGCGCTGCTGAACCGCTCGCGGTCGCTGCGCGAACCCGCCGAGCGCCGGAAGGTGTTCGAGCAGATCGCCGCGCGCGTGCTGAAGGAGCGCCCGATCGTCTACCTGTACCACCGCAACTGGCTGTGGGCCTACAGCGCCAAGCTCGGCGGTGTGCGCGACGTGCCGGACGGCCTGCTGCGGGTCACCGGTCTGAAGCTCGCGCCCTGACGACATGGAGCGCCCGGACTGCTCCGCGTCCCGCCCGGCGGGACACGCACGAATCCCGCCCCGTCCCGGGCTCGTCGGGCTCTTTGCGCGTGCCGGCCGACGCTGATGGTCGAATACCTCGTCAAGCGACTTGCCGCGTTGGTGCCGACGCTGGTTCTGGTGTCGATGCTGATCTTCGGGCTGCAGCAGCTGCTGCCTGGCGACCCGGCGAAGATACTGGCCGGCGAAGACCAGGATCCGGGCGTCGTGGCCTACCTGCGCGTCAAGCTGCACCTCGACGAGCCGCTGCCGCTGCGCTATGCGTACTGGGTCGGCGGCGTGTTGCGCGGCGACCTCGGCGAGTCGATCAGGACCCAGCAGCCGGTGCTCGACCTGATCGTGCAGAAGCTGCCGGTGACGGTCGAGCTGGCGCTGCTGGCGTTCGTCATCGCGCTGGCGATCGGCATCCCGGCCGGCATCGTTTCGGCGGTCGGCCGCGGTACCGCGTGGGACGTCGCGGCCAACGTGTTCGCGCTGTGGGGGCTGTCGACGCCGAACTTCTGGCTCGGCATCCTGATGATCCTGCTGTTCTCGGTCCAGCTCGGCTGGCTGCCGGCCTCCGGCTACGTCAGCCCGTTCGACGACCTGCAAGCGAACCTGGCGGCGATGATCATGCCGGCTTTCGTGCTCGGCAACGCGATCGCCGCGGTGTTGATGCGCCACACCCGCAGTGCGATGCTGCAGGTGCTGTCGTCCGACTACGTGCGCACCGCCCGCGCGAAGGGCCTTAGCGAGCGCAGCGTGGTGCTCAAGCACGCGCTGCGCAACGCGCTGACACCGATCATCACGCTCGGTGCGCTCGAGTTCGGCACGCTGCTGTCGGGCGCGGTGCTGACCGAACAGGTCTTCACGATTCCGGGCTTCGGCAAGCTGATCGTCGATTCGGTCTTCAATCGCGATTACTCGGTGGTGCAGGGCGTCGTGCTGTTCACCGCCACCACCTACATCCTGCTCAACCTGCTCGCCGACATGGCCTACTTTCTCGTCAACCCGCGGCTGCGGCGTTGAGCATGTCGGCCGTTCTTCCCGTTCCCGGATTCAGCACGCCAGCACCCGAGGCGGGCCCGTGGCGTCGCGCTTGGCGCCGGTTGCGGCGCCGCCGCGGCGCGCTGGTCGGCTTGGCGGTCGTGGTGGCGTTCGTCGCGCTGGCGCTGCTTGCGCCGTGGATCGCACCGCAGGACCCGATCGCCACCAGCTGGGACGCGATCCGCCAGGCGCCGGGCGCCGCGCACTGGTTCGGCACTGACGAGATCGGCCGCGATGTGCTGTCGCGCGTGATCTGGGGCACTCGCGCATCGCTGCTCGCGGGCGTGGTGTCGGTGTCGATCTCGCTGCTGCTGGGCGTGCCGATCGGCCTGGCGGCGGGCTTTCTCGGCGG
>JANMAW010000311.1:0-2287 GCA_031360005.1 Rhizobacter sp. | reverse complement strand
CGGGACCGAGATCGGTGCGCCGGGCAGCGGGTCCCCGTTCAGCGTGACCACATAGTCCGCAACGCCGACCGGCACGCTGCCGAGCCGCGCGCCCGACAAGTTGGCGGCAAGGTTGGTCGAAGCGCGGCTCGAACGCGCCGCGAAGGTCGCGGTGCCGCTCAGGCTGCCGTTCAGCGCCGTCGTGGAAACGGGCGGCGCCGTCGTGCCCGCGCACCGGGTCGACAAACTCGCGAGGGCGATCGAGGACGTTCCGATCGCGAGGCGTGCGGCGATGGCCGTGGACGCCCCCGGAGCAAAGGGGTTGTCGCCCTCGATGGCGGTCAGAAGCCATCCGCCGTGGTCGGCGGCGCGCCGCGCGAGCAGGTTGAATCGGCCGCGCTCGAGCTGCGGCGCAAAGCTGGCACCGCTCAGGCTGCGCTTTTCCCAGCCGGCCTGGATCGCGGCGACGTCAGGCCCTGCAGTCACCTGCACATCGAACAGGTGGATGCGTGCATGGCGTTCGCTCGACAGGCCGCGCAGCAGCCCTTCGAGCAAGCGCTGGCGACCCGGCAAGGTATTCGCGAGCAGGGCGTCGAAACGGGGGATGTCGCCGAGCTGGTAGGCATCGAGGAGCCGGTTCACGCTCGCGAGGACCGCGTCGGCATCAGCCTGTGTGGCGCGCCTGGCGAGCGCTTCCTGCGGCGGCTCGGCGATGCGATGGCCGCCGGCGGGCGCTCGGGTCGCAGACGACGCGGCGGGATCCTGCGCGAACGCCGTGGCCGACGCGCCGAGCCCGATCGACAGCGCGAGCGCGCAACTCGGCGAACTCCGTTTTGCGCGCGTGCCGCGGCCCGCCATCTTCAGTACCTCAGCACGAGTTGCAGCCCGCCTTGGGTGCTGCGGTAGCGCAGCGGGGTGCTCTCGCTGTCGCTTTGCTCGATGCGCATGAAGCCGGTGACGCCGGCGTTCGATGCGAGCGCCATCCGCGCATCGAGCGAGAGCTGGCGCAAGCGGGTCGACAGGCCGGTGCCCTCATGCGTCAGCCGGGTCTCGCCGAGCGCGAGGTTGGCGCTCCAGCGGTCGGCCAGTTGGGCGCCGGCCCAGGCCTGCGCCTGTCGCGTGCGGTGCTGCGCCACGCCGTCGCGTGATTGATGCTGGCGGGCGATCGATGCGTTGAACCACCCGTGTCCCGCGCCGCCCGAGTGGGCGAAGAATCTTCCGAGCCGGGCGTCCCATCCCTCGGTGCTCGACTCGGTATCGATGAAATACCGGTCGCGCGCGCCGTAGCGCAGCGCACCCACTGCCGCGCTCCAGCCGCCGATCGACTGGTTGAGGTTGATCCGGTCGTAGCGCTGCACGGCTTGCCCCGCCAGGGTGCCGCCGACCGACGGCGTGACGGTATCGACGCGGTAGTGGCTCGCATCGGCGGACAGGCCGGGCAGCCAGCGCGCGAGCGAAAGATTCGCGAGCAAGGTGGTCGCGTCGGACCGGCGCTGCGCGGTCTCCACTCTGTCCGCGACCGCCGCCGCCACCGTGCTGCGCAAGGTGCGCAGGTCGGCGCTCAGCCCGAGCGCAGCGAACGGCCTCCAGTCGGCCCCGACGTACAACTCGTGCAGCCCGGCCACCGCCTGCGACGACGGGCTCGCATAGTCCGGATCGATCCGGTGCCAGCCGCCGCGCAGCCCGGCGCTCGGCCATTGCAACGAGCCGTCGAGCACGCGTGCCTGCCCGTACTGCCAGGGCTGGCCCTCGGCGCGGCTGCGGCTGCGTGCCCATTCGCCGGCCAGTTCGCGCTGCAGGCCCGATCCCAGGGTATCGGCATAGCGCGCGCCGGCGCTGAACCCGCTGCCGCGCACCAGCGGCTGGGCGATGCGCTGCGGATCGAGGTTGCCCGAGTTGCGATCCTGGAAGCGCTGCGCTGCCGCGAAGACCGATGTCCGCGGGTCGGCCCAGTACTCGAGCTTGAGCGCTGCCACATCGCGGAGGTAGGTCGGCCGAATGGTTTCGCCGAAGAGGCCCTGCCACGTGTGGGCCAGCGTCCCGGCGGTGGCCGAGAAAACGCTGCTCGGCCCGGCGACCTGCGCCAGCACGCCGCGCAGCGGCAGCGATGTGCCGAGGGTCGAGAACTGCGGCTGCACGTCGCCCGCCATCAGCGACCAGCCGCGCGTGGAGCGACCGACCTGGAACGAATGGACGAAGCCGTCCGACTGCGACAGGATCGCGCGGTCGTTGCCGAAGGTGGCGCTGCCGATGCCCCAGCTCTGCACCGACGCGTCCGACACCTCGTACCACTGGCCCTGCACCAGCA
>JANMAW010000327.1:0-5463 GCA_031360005.1 Rhizobacter sp. | reverse complement strand
ACCCAGCGCTGCATCGCCGGCAGCGCGAAGATGCGATCAACATAAGCGCCGACCGCGGCCGGCACCGGCAACGCGTAGGTCCTGATCCGTGTGCACACCGGAGCGAAATACGCGTCGGCGACGCTGAAGCTGCCGAACAGGAACGGGCCGCTGGTCTCGGTCAGCTGCTGCTGCCACATCTGCCGGATACGCGCCAGATCCTGCGCGACCGCCGGGACGTCTTTCATCAGCCGAGCACCGACCTCGGGCAAAGTGGCTTCGATGTTCATCGGGCAATGGTTGCGCAGAGCCTGAAACCCGCCGTGCATTTCGGCGCACAGCGAGCGCGCCCGGGCGCGCGCCTTCGCGTCGGCCGGCCACAGCCGCTTGTCGGCGAACTTCTCGGCGAGATATTCGGCGATCGCGAGCGTGTCCCAGACGGCGAAACCATCGTCCACCAGCACCGGAACCTTGCCGCTCGGCGCGACTTGCGCCAGCGCGATCTTGAACGCCGATCCGTCGTCGAAGTCCAGCCGCAGCTTGCGTTCCTCGAACTCGATGCCGGCGTGCCGCATCAACAGCCACGCGCGCATTGACCAGGACGAGTAATTCTTGTTGCCGATGTAGAGCTGCATGGGGGTCCTCCGTTATCGGCCACGCATGGCGGCCACTGCGGCGCGCCGCCGGCGATGCACGCCGATGGCGCGGCGCACCGGCGTCAACGGCTCAGGGCAGATCCTCGTTCCGCGCCGCCACTGCAGGATCCAGCGGGGCGATCGCACGCCCCAGCTGCGCCTTCAGCGACGGCGCCTGGCCAGTCAGCTGCGCGGCGTAATACGAGGCGTTGCTGAGCACCTTCTTGACATAGTCGCGAGTCTCGGAAAACGGAATGTTTTCGGCCCAGACCGCCGGTTCGAGCGACGGCCCGTCGCGCCACTTGCGCGATCGCGCGGGGCCCGCGTTGTAGGCCGCCGCCGCTAGCGCTCGCGATCCACCGAAATCGTCGAGCACGAGCTTGAGGTAGGCGGTGCCGAGCTTGAGATTCACGTCACGGTCGGCGATCCGTTCGTGACTGAAATTCAGGCCGATCTTCTTTGCCGTCCAGCGCGCAGTGGCGGGCATGATCTGCATCAACCCGGACGCGCCGACACCGGAACGGGCGTCCATCACGAAGCGCGACTCCTGGCGGATCACGCCGAACACATACGCGGGGTCGAGGCCGGCCTCGCCGGCGCGCCGGATGACCTCCTTGCGGAACGGCGTCGGAAAACGCTGCTCGATGTCGATCTCGACGCGCGTACGCTCGCTCGTGTTGATGCAACGGTCCCAGACCTCGCGGTCGCAGGCCAGCTGCGCGGCGGCCCGCAACTCGCGGTCGCCCATGCCGCGCAACGAGTAATTCCATTCCCGCACGCCCTCGTTGCGCGCGCCGATCGCGATCAGCTGCAGCGCGCGTGCCAAGCCGGCGTTGCTGGCGGTGGCTTCGCGTTCCGCAACAGTCAACGGCGCAGGGCGCGGCGGCATGAAGATCGGCAGGCCGACGTGCTCGGCAGCGAGCGCAGAGTAAAAACTCATCTGCCCGGCAAGATCCGTCATCTGCTCGCGCGCGCCGCTGCGCATCGAATCCGAATCCTGCGAATCGGCGGCGAGCGCCAGCAACGCGCGCGCCTTCCAGTAGACCCATGCCGGGTCGAGCTGCTCGGCGCCGCCCATCGCATTGATGGCCTGCACGACAGTCTGCCAACGGGCTCGGCCGTTGTCGGCACGCAGCGCGGCGCGCACCTTCCACGCCAACGTCTCGTCAGGCCAGTCGATCTCGCGGCCGGCCTTCGCCGCGCGCAGCGAAGCGCGCTGGAAGTAATCGGCGGCCTCGGGCTGAAGCTTCATCGCCGACTGCTTGGCGACCATGGCCCAGGACCAGGCGCTCAGGTCGGCCGGCAGCTTGCGATCCCAGCTTTCGGTGAGCTGGCCCGCGGCCGCGTCGGGATCGATCGACGCCATGCGCATCAGCGCCAGCGTGCTCAGTTCGGCGGCGTTGCGGTTCGCGGCCGAGGCGTTGCGGACAAGGTAACGCGCAGGGTTTTCGATGATCTCGCCGACCGCGCTTGCCGCGGTCACGCTCACCAGGGCGGCCGCCTGTCGCGCCGCGCGCGGGCGGTTCGCGTCGATGCTCGAGCGCGCCTTGCGCCATGCGTCGGCTGCGCTGAACTGCCGGGCGTCGGTCAGCGTCGAGGCGAGCAGCGCGCAGCCGTCGTCGGCATCGCGCTGCGCGAGCCAGTTGGCGAGCGCGGCGGCGCGCACATCCTTGCCGGCGAGGTGATCGACCTGCAGCGCATAACACGTGACCTCGCGGTCATCGTTCATGCGAAAACGCGGAAACTCAGCCGCGAAATGAGCCCAGTCGCGCCGCTTGCCGAGTTCGAGCAGCCAGTCGTTGCGCAGCCGGTCTTCGACGTACGTGCCGCTCCAGCGTGCGCTGAAGGCGCTGACCTCGGCCTGCTGCACTTCGTCGATGCGATTCGTGAGTTCCCAGTAGTCCGGCCACATCGCCAGCGGGTGGTTGGCGTCGGCGGCGGCCGTGCGCAGCATCGCCAGTCGGTCGCGGTCTTTCCTGCGAAAGGCCTCGCGGGCATCGACGACGTTGCTGTCGCCGTCTCGCGGAGCCGGGCTGGCGGCGAAGCTGCTCGCAGCAAGCATCAGCACGCCGAGCACCGCGACCTGCGCAGGGCGCCCGTATACTGGTTTCAGCAGGGTCTTCAGGTTCAAGGTCATCACCCATTCATCTTGAATTCAGCTTCTCACGACGCGCTCGCGGAGCGTCGTCGCTTGCTGCGCCAGCAGTTGCTGGAACAGCGCGAACGATTTGCGGGCGGCCCGGATGCCGAGCCGGCCGGCGCCGCGCTCGGCCGGCACCTCGTCGCGGTGCTGTCGGAGCTGGAGCCGGAACTGCTCGGCGTTTATTGGCCACATCGCCGTGAATTTTACGCAGTGCCGGCGCTTCGCGGCGACCCCGCACTTGCAGAGGTGCCAATCGCCTTGCCGTTTGCGCAGCGCGCGCCGGTGCGCATGCACTACCGCGCCTGGGACGGCCAGCCCCCCGCGGCGGTCGACGAATGCGGCATCGCTTCGAGCGCCGGCGCGGCGGTGGTGCCCGACGTCGTGCTCGTTCCCTGCGTCGGCTTCACGCCGACCGGGTTCAGGCTCGGCTACGGCAGCGGCTATTTCGACCGCTGGCTCGCACAGCATCCACAGGTGACGGCGTTGGGGGTCGCGTGGGCCTTCGGCGAGTTGACTGACGAGGCGCTCGAACCGCAAGCGCACGACCGGCCCCTGACGCTGATCGTGACCGAGCGCGGGGTCGTCTGAGCGATCCCGCTTGACGTCTGCGCCGGGTTGCGCGCCGGGAGCCGACGCCTGACACCACTCCCCGCCCCGCGGCCGTCGGCGACCAGCCTTGATTGCGACGAACGCTCGGTTCAGGCCGGCATATCGCTCGGCAGCGCATCGCCTTCGCCGATCGCCAGGCGAGTCAGGCTCGCCTGCTGCTGCACCCAGTCGCAGAACTGCCTCACCTCGGGGCGGGTGCGGCTGCCCTGCGCGATCACGAGCCAGTAGATGTACGGGCTGTCGATGCGCCCGGCGGCGCCGAAAGGTTCGACCAGTTCGCCGCGCTGCAGCGCCTCGATCACCAGCGCCACGCGCGCCAGTGCGACGCCATGGCCGGCCAATGCCGCCTGCACCTGCTGGTAGGTGAAGTTCAGGTAGAGCCAGCGCTTCGGCTGGAGCCCGGGCTGATCGTGCAGGTCCAGCCAGCGGCGCCAGCTCAGGGTTTCGGTGAGTGCCCTGGGATCGTCCTCCTCGGCCAGCGTGTGCTGCGCCAGGTCGGCGGCACGCGAGAGCGGCGGTGCCGAGCCGAGCCGGATCTGCTCGGCCAGCGAGCGGCTCACGACCGGCGTCAGCACTTCGCCGAACAGCCGGATCGCGTCCGCAGGCGCCTGCGCCGGCCGGCAGTAGCGCAACGCCAGGTCGAGCTCGGGGTCGTCCAGGTCGGCGATCGCATCGGCGGCCGAGACGCGGATATCGATGTCGGGGTGCGCGCGCTGGAACGCCTCGATTCGCGGCAGCAGCCAGAGCGATCCGAACGACGCGAAGGTCGTGACGCTGACGCGCTTGCGGCTGCGCGTCTGGCGGATCTGGCGCACGCCGGCGTCGATCCGCGGCAGGCTCGCCTCGACCGCGCGCAGCAGGATCTGGCCGCTCTGCGTGATCTCGACGTGTCGCGTGCCGCGCACGAACAGCGGCGCCCCGAGTTCGTCTTCGAGGCCCTTGATCTGACGGCTGATGGCCGACTGGGTGACGAACAGTTCGTCGGCCGCCTCGCTGAAACTGAGCCGCCGTGCGACCGCCTCGAAGGCCCGCAGATTGCCGAGCGAGAGCGGGCGGCGAGATCCTGTACTCATATCAAATTCGCATCAATGCCAGACCGATGTTTCATTGGATTCTTTGATCGTTGCCGATGATCATAGCCATACGAACAAAGGAGATTGATGATGAATACGCAACTCCAGCTATTTCACGGCGGGACCTTCCAGATAGGTTGGGGAGAGCCGGTGCGAATCGCCGATCTGGACGGCGAGTTGACCGTCGTCAGCGGGCGCGTCTGGCTCACCGGAACCGCCGATGCGCAGGACCATGTGCTCGGCGCCGGGCAACAGGTCGCGGTCGCGGCCACCGACAATGTTGTCGTCGAGCCGTGGGATCGCGGCGAACCCGCCGTCATCGGTTGGCAGCCGGCAACCCGGGCTCAGGTTCGGCGGCCGGCAGCCTTGGCCCGGCGCGCCGCGGCGCCGCTCTTGCGCGGCGTGGCGTCGGCCGCCGACTCCATGGCACTGACCTTGCGCGCTGCCGAGGCGGGCTTTGCGGCCCTCGCGCGCACCGCGGCTTCGACCGCCAGCCGGGCCCAGGGCTGCATCAGCGGCGGCGACTCCATCGCTTCTTCGGGCGCCGTGAAGTAGCCGAGCGACACGGCCTTGCCTGCGCCGTCGTAGACAAAGCGCGCGCAGCCCGCCGCCTCGAAGGCGGGCCGGGTTTGCGCGTCGACCTTCAGGTACAGGCGCTCGGCGGCAATCAGCGCGACGAACAGATCGTCGACGTACAGGCCGTGGCCGCCGAACATGCGGCGCGAGCGCACCGCGCCGGCGGATCCGAGCAGTTCGCTGCAGTGCGCGACAAACTCGCTTTGACCCGGGCTCATCACGCAGTCTTGCACAATGACGGCACCCACTTCAACTGGAGCCTACATGGAGCCCATCGCGCCGGATCGCGACGCGCTGCGCAAGAAATTGATCAAGGCGCGGTTCGCGTTGACCGACCGGCTCGAGCGCGCGGTGCAGTTGCAGGACGTGCTGCGGGTCTGGCTGGTCGGCCGCACCGAGAATTCGATCGGCGCGTACTGGCCGATCAAGGGCGAGTTCGATCCGCTGC